>CACKYY010000008.1 GCA_902604525.1 uncultured Pelagibacteraceae bacterium
CACCTCCACCATTACAACTTATGGGGGTGAACTAGATTCGACGGATGACTAAAAGAGTTACAGCACCAGAGCTTGAAGATATTCTTTATGAAGCAACTCCTGCTTTAGACCATGGTTTTGTAAGAGTTGTAGATTATATGGGAGATGATACTTCAATTGTTCAGTCAGCGAGAGTTTCTTACGGAAAAGGAACTAAACAGGTTTCAACTGATAAAGGATTAATCAAATACTTAATGAGACATTGGCATAGTACTCCATTTGAAATGTGCGAAATAAAATACCATATAAAGTTACCAATATTTATTGCTCGACAATGGATTAGACACAGAACTGCTAATGTGAATGAATATTCTGCAAGATATTCGATTTTAGATAAAGAATTTTATTTACCTACAAAAGAAAACTTAGCAGCTCAATCTAACAGTAATAGACAAGGTAGAGGTGATGTATTGGAGGGCAAACAAGCAGAAGAAGTTTTAGAACTTTTAAAAAGTGACGCTGAGAGAACTTATGATAATTATGAAACAATGCTTAATGAAAGATTTGATGGCTCAACTATAGATGAAAATAAAAAAGGTTTAGCAAGAGAACTTGCAAGAATGAATTTGACGTTAAATACCTACACCCAATGGTACTGGAAAACTGATCTTTTAAACCTTATGAATTTTTTAAGATTAAGAGCTGATAGTCATGCACAATACGAAATAAGAGTTTACGCTGATATAATGTTAGATACAGTAAAAAAATGGGTTCCAATAACCTATGAAGCTTTTATGGATTATAGAGTTGGAGGTACAGAAGTCTCAGCTAAAGGGAAATTAATTATTCAAAAACTCATTAAAGGTGAAAAAGTCGATGTAGATAGCTCAGGTCTTTCAAAAAGAGAGTGGAATGAGCTAATGATTGCTTTTGATCTTAAAGATAAGTTAATTTAATTTTATTTGCGAAATCTAAATATATTTTTGAAATTTCATGTTCTGGATTTGCTTCCACTAATGGCTTTCCCTCGTCTGAAGTTTTCCCTACTTCTGGGTTAATTGGTATCTCACCCAAAAAATCTTTTTGAAATTCCTCTGCAGTTTTTTTCACCCCTCCATCACCAAAAATTTTATATTTTTTTCCGTCATCTCCAGTGAAATAACTCATGTTGTCTACTAAACCCAAAATTTTAACTCCAAGTTTATCAAACATTTTAATTCCTCTTTTAACATCCAATAAAGCTACTTCTTGAGGAGTAGAGACTATGATCGCTCCATCCATTTTAATTTCTTGTGAAAATGTTAATTGAGTATCCCCAGTTCCTGGCGGCATATCGACAATAATAAAATCTAAATCTTTCCAATTAACTTTTTGAGTAAAAGTTTTAATTGCACTTGTAACCATAGGACCACGCCATATCATGGGTGTCTGCTGGTCAGCTAAGAAACCAATTGACATACATTGGATATTATATTTGAAAATGGGTTCTAATTTTTGACCATCACTTTTTGGTTTCTCATTAATATTGAACATTTTTGGAATTGAGGGACCATAAATGTCAGCATCTAATAATCCTACTTTACATCCAATTTGTTTTAAGGCTAAAGCTAGATTTGTAGCAAAAGTAGATTTTCCAACTCCACCCTTTGCACTTGAAATTGCTATTGTAAATTTGGTTCCTAATATTGGATTTTTTGTGAATTTTTTAGGCGCAAGCTTCTGTTTCATTGCGGCACTAAGTTCAGGCTTTTTATCTGACATACAACTATCATTACTTGTTTTTTATAATAAAGACACTATATACTTTGGCATATGTCAGACGAATTTAAAGGTAGGGGTGGAAGCCCATGGGGATCACCTCCAGGCAGTGGAAATAACAATGGATCAGGAAGAGGTCCGAGACCTCCAAACATTGATGAGATTTTAAAAGAGATCCAAGATAAAATTAAAAAATTTTTACCTGGTGGAAAGTCATCAGGCGGTAAATCTATAGGTTTAATATTATTAGTTTTAGCTTTTGTTTGGTTAGCAAGCGGGCTTTACAGAGTTTTACCTGACGAACAAGGTGTAGTGTTAAGATTTGGTAAGTTTGTTAAAACTACACAACCAGGATTAAATTATCATATACCTTTTCCAGTAGAAAGTGTGCTTACACCCAAAGTTACAAAAGTTAACAGAATAGACATTGGTTTTAGATCTGAGAGAGATAGTGGTTTTTCAACAGGTGGTGGTGTTGCTGACGTTCCACAAGAAAGTTTAATGTTAACTGGAGATGAAAATATTGTGAACATAGATTTTTCTGTGTTCTGGGTAATTAAAGATGCAGGGAATTTTTTATTTAAAATTCAAGACCCACAAGGAACAGTTAAAGCTGCTGCAGAAACAGCTATGAGAGAGGTTATAGCAAAAAGTGATATTCAACCAATTTTAACTGAAGGTAGATCCAAAATTGAGGTTGAAACACAAGAAATTATCCAATCTATTTTAGATGATTATGAAAGTGGAATTCAAATTACACAGGTTCAAACTCAAAAAGCTGATCCACCAGATCAAGTAATTGACGCATTTAGAGATGTACAAGCTGCAAGAGCAGATATGGAAAGATCTAAAAATGAAGCTGAAGCTTATGCAAACGATGTTATCCCAAGAGCTAGAGGTGAAGGTCAAAAAATCTTACAAGCTGCTGAAGCATACAAAAAAGAAGTTGTAGCTAAAGCTGAGGGTGAGGCAAGTAGATTTGTATCTATATATAATGAGTACAAAAATGCAAAAGTAGTAACACAGGAAAGAATGTATTTAGAGACAATGGAAAAAGTTTTAGCTGATATTGATAAAGTAATAATTGAAAAAAATGCAGGATCAGGAGTAGTTCCTTACTTACCACTTCCTGAATTAAAAAAGAAAGCGACTAATTAAATGAAAGCTGGAAAAATTTTAGGTGGGATAATTGTGGCAATAGCTGTTTTAGCTTTCTTGTCGGTAATCATAGTTAAAGAAGTTAATCAGGCCATCATTCTTCAATTTGGAGATCCAAAAAGAATAATTACAAAACCTGGTTTAAACTTCAAAATTCCTTTTATTCAAAACGTAGTTTACCTAGATAAAAGGATATTAAATTTGGATACACCACCAGAAGAGGTTATTGCATCTGACCAAAAACGTTTAATTGTTGATGCATTTGCAAGATTTAAAATTGTTGATCCACTACAGTTCTATATTTCTGTTGGAGATGAAAGGGTAGCAAGATCAAGACTATCTACAATCATAAATTCAAGAATTAGAAATGTTTTAGGTCAAGAAGAGCTTCAAACATTACTTTCTCAGGATAGATCAAAACAAATGGCTTTGATTAAAGAAGGTGTAAATAATGAAGCAAAAAATTTTGGTATTACAATTGTAGATGTGAGAATAAAAAGAGCTGACCTTCCACAAGCAAATAGTGATGCAATTTATCGAAGAATGCAAACCGAAAGGGAAAGAGAAGCTAAAGAGTTTAGAGCAAAAGGTGCAGAGATGGCGGTTACAATCACTTCGACTGCAGATAAAGAAGTTACAGTTATCTTGGCAGAGTCGCAAAAGCAGTCAGAGATTATGAAAGGTGAAGGTGACGGTTTAAGAAATAAAATTTTTGCTGATGCTTTTGGTCAAGATCCTGAATTTTTTGCATTTTATAGAGCAATGCAGGCCTATGAAAAAGCATTGATTGGTGGAGAAACTTCTCTTATTTTATCTCCTGATAGTGAATTCTTCAAATTTTTTGGAAATATAAAACCCGAAATCCAACAATAACTTTAAAATGAACGAGCTAGTCATAGCTTTTGGTTTATTCTTATTCATTGAGGGAATTTTGTATGCCATATTTCCAGCAAAAATGAAAAATATGTTAAAAAAATTAGAGCTTGTGAAAGATAGTCAATTGAGAACTGGAGGACTAATCTTTGCAATTATAGGATTTATAATTATTTATTATGTAAAAAGTTAAAATGAAAAAATTCAAAATTATCTTTATAACTATAATTCTATCCTTGAGTTTTTTAACTCAATCTTTTTCCAAGCCTGTTCCAGAGTCTTTTGCTGATCTAGCTCAGAAATTAATGCCATCGGTTGTAAATATTTCAACATCAACTACAGTAGTTACAAAATCTAATCCACTTCCTTTTCAATTTCCTCCAGGATCACCCTTTGGAGATATGTTTAAGGAGTTTGGAGATCCTCAAGAAAGACAATCAGCTGCATTAGGTTCAGGATTTATAATTGATGAAAAAGGGATAGTTATAACTAACAATCATGTAATACAAGATGCTGACGATATAATTGTTAGAGTAAATGGCGATCAAGAATTTAAGGCAAAAGTTTTAGGAGCAGACCCATTAATGGATATAGCTGTTTTGCAATTAGAAACTAATGAAAAGTTTATACCGGTTGCCTTTGGCGATTCAGATAAAGCTAGAATAGGGGATTGGGTGATTGCTATTGGAAACCCATTTGGTTTAGGGGGCACAGTTACAGCTGGAATTATTTCAGCAAGAAACAGATCAATTGGACTTTCTAGATATGAAGACTTCATACAGACAGATGCTTCAATTAATTCAGGAAATTCTGGTGGCCCTTTATTTGATATGGAGGGAAATGTTATAGGAATTAATACTGCTATTTTAGGTCGAAACGGTTCAATCGGTATTGGATTTTCAATTCCGTCGAATAGCGCGCAAATTGTGATTAATCAACTGATAGAATTTGGAGAAACCAAAAGAGGATGGTTGGGTGTAAGAATACAAGATGTAACAAAAGAAATTGCAGAGGTTGAAAAGTTAGATAAACCCAAGGGCGCTTTAGTTGCAAGTGTTGCTGAGAACAGTCCATCAGAAAAAGCCGGAATAAAAGCTGGTGACATTATTTTAGAATTTAACGGTGAAATAATTAATCAAATGAAAGAACTTCCTGCAATAGTTGCTAGAACACAAGTTGGTAAGAATGTTAAAGTTAAAATTTGGAGAGATAAAAAAGAAATTATTAAAAATGTTCTTTTAGGAAGACTTGAAACATCTGAAGATTTTAAAGTAGGTGAGAAACAAAAAACGATAGATACCACTGATCAAATCGAAGATTTAAAAATAACTGTAAGACTACTTAACAAAGAGGATATAAAAAATCGTAAACTGCCAAATCAGACTAATGGACTTGTGATCACTGGCATTCAAAATAATAGTCCTTTAGCCGGTTCGATTGAAGTGAATAGTATTATTGTTGAAGCTCAAAAAGAAAGAATAAAAACTATTGATGATTTGAAACAAATCACTAAGCAAGTCTTAAATTCAAATCAGAAAACTATATTGTTTGCAATCTATAATAACCAAAATCAGAGAAGATATATTGGAATTAAGTTAGACTAATCATGGATTTCAAATCCAAGATTATATTAATTTCTGGACCAACTGCTTCTGGAAAATCTAGTTTTGCTATTAAACTCGCCAAAAAAGTAGATGGAGAAATTATAAATGCGGATAGTATGCAAGTTTATAACCATTTAAAGATTCTTTCTGCAAGGCCAGATCAAAAACAATACCAAAAAATAAGACATCATTTGTATGGCTTTCATGATGTAAAGAAAAATTTTTCAACTGGAAATTGGCTTAAATTAGTTTTAAAAAAAATTGAGGAAATAAGAAAAAGAAAAAAAACTCCAATTCTTGTAGGAGGCACAGGTTTGTATTTTAAGGCATTAACTGATGGACTAGTAAAAATACCAAACATACCATTAAAGATTAGAAATGAAATAAGAGGTCTGCAATTTAAAATAGGTCAAGAAAAGTTTTATAAAAAGCTTTTAAGACTTGACCCCTTATCTAAAAATAAAATTAATTCAACTGATACTCATAGATCATTAAGAGCTTATGAAGTAAAATTATATACTCAAAAATCAATTCATGAATGGTACAAAAACACTAAATCAAATTTTCAAAAAAGTGATTTTTATAAAATCTACATTGATTTTCCTCGCACAAAATTAGTTGAAAGAATTAACCAAAGATCTGAGGAAATGATTAAAAATGGAGCAATTAAAGAAGTAAAAAATTTTATAAAATTAAAAGTGAAAAAAGACAAAAGTGTCAACAAAGCAATTGGCATTAATGAAATTAGACAATATTTAAACCGAGAAAAAGAATTGGAGGAAATTATTGGAAATATATCAATAAAAACCAGACAATACGCTAAAAGACAAAGTACTTGGGCAAGGGGAAATATGAATTCCTGGTTCAAATTAAAACCAAATGAGTTGAATAATTTTTTAAAAAAAATTTAAATATCTCAATCAAAACTTGACCAATCAGTGCAACTTCAGCTAGATTGCGAAATGTCAAAATTATACACAGGAGCAGAAATTGTATTTAAATGCCTTGAGGATCAGAAGGTAGAACATATTTTTGGATATCCTGGTGGTGCAGTTTTACCAATCTATGATGAACTTAAAAATCATACTTCTATTAAACATATATTAGTGAGACACGAACAAGGTGCTGGCCACGCTGCTGAAGGATATGCGAGATCATCTGGTAAGCCTGGAGTTGTTTTAGTTACGTCTGGACCTGGCGCAACCAATGTTGTTACAGCGTTAACAGACGCATATATGGACTCGGTTCCTTTGGTTTGTATCTCTGGTCAAGTTCCAACACATTTAATTGGAACTGATGCATTTCAAGAATGTGATACAACTGGTATTACTAGGCCCTGCACAAAACATAATTGGTTAGTAAAAGATATAAATGATTTATCAGAAATAATGCACGAAGCATTTAAAGTTGCAACTACAGGAAGACCAGGTCCTGTTTTAGTTGATATTCCAAAAGATATTCAATTTGCAAAAACTAAATATAAAAAACCAAAAAAAGAAAAAAAATTAAATGGAAAATCAAATAATAAATTTTCTCAAAAACAAATAGATCAACTAATTGATTTATTAAAAAATGCTAAAAAACCAGTTATTTATAGCGGCGGTGGAGTAATTAATTCAGGCCCTAAGGCAAGTGATGCATTAAGAGAGTTTGTCGAATTAACAGGATTTCCAATCACTTCCACACTTCAAGGTTTAGGTGCATATCCTGGAGATGACAATCAATTCCTTGGAATGTTGGGTATGCATGGAACTTATGAAGCAAACAATGCTATGCATGATTGTGATCTTCTAATAAATATTGGTGCAAGATTTGATGATCGTATCACTGGAAAAATTGATGAATTTTCGCCAAACTCAAAAAAAGTTCATATTGATATAGATCCTTCGTCTATAAATAAAATTATTAAAGTTGATCTAGCTATAGTAGGCGATGTTACAAAAGTAATTGGCAAAGTAAATAAAACAATCTTGAAAAAAAAAAATGGTCACAGCAGATCTAATAAATCAAATATTTCTAAGTGGTGGGAACAAATACAAAAATGGAGAGGCAAAGACTCACTTAATTTTGTTAACAGTAATGATAGCATTAAGCCTCAACATGCAGTTCAAAGATTATATGAGTTAACAAAAGATAAAGATACTTACGTAACAACTGAAGTTGGCCAACATCAAATGTGGGCAGCACAGCATTATAAATTTAATAAGCCAAATAGATGGATGACATCTGGAGGCTTAGGAACAATGGGCTATGGGTTGCCAGCAGCAGTAGGAGTGCAAATTGCACATCCTGAAAAACTAGTAGTTGATATTGCTGGTGAAGCCTCTGTATTAATGACAATGCAAGAAATGTCTACCGCAGTTCAATATAACTTACCAATTAAAATTTTTATTTTGAATAATCAGTACATGGGAATGGTCAGGCAATGGCAAGAGCTTTTACACGAAAAGAACTATTCAGAGAGTTACTCTGAAGCACTTCCTGACTTTTTAAAAATGGCTGAAGCTTATGGTTGTAAGGGGATTAAGGCAGAAAACCCATCTGAGTTAGATGAGAAAATTCAAGAAATGATAGATTACAAAGGTCCAGTAATTTTTGATTGCCATGTTGATCCAAACGAAAATTGCTTCCCAATGATTCCCTCAGGAAAACCTCACAATCAGATGATCTTAGGACCTAATGATCAAGAGGAGAATAAAATCAAGGGAAAAGGCAAAGCTTTAGTGTAATTAAAATGCCAAAATCAAAATCAGCTTATAGTATTCCGACTAAAAAAGAGAAATCCGATACATATATATTTGTAGTATGGGTTGATAATGAGGCTGGAGTACTTGCACGAGTGGTTGGACTATTTTCTGGTCGAGGATACAATATTGAATCTTTAGCAGTTGCAGAGGTAGATGCTGTTAAAAATATTTCTAGAATTACAATTGTTACAACAGGGACACTCCAAGTAATCGATCAAATCAAGCTTCAATTAACCAAATTAGTGCCTGTCCATAAAGTTGCAGAATTTAAAAGAGAAGATAAAAACGTAATATTTAAAGAAATGGCATTGTTTAAAATTGTTGGAAAAAAAAAGAAAATGGAGAAGTGTTTAAATGCTTGTAAAAAATTTGATTTAGTTATTTTAGATGAAACTAAAACATCTAAAGTTTTTCAAATAACAGCACTTAGAAGACAAATTGATAAACTTAGTAAAAAATTAAAACCTTGGGGACTTATTAGCGCTTCTAGAACTGGGGCTGTTGCGATGACAAGAGGAGCCAAAATATTTAACTAATTATAAAGGAGATATGATATGAAAATGTTTTATGAAAAAGATGCAGATGTAGATTTAATTAAAAATAAAAAAATTGCTATTTTTGGGTATGGTAGTCAGGGTCATGCACATGCTTTGAATCTTAAAGATAGTGGTGTTAAAGATATTGTTGTAGCACTAAGAGATGGTTCATCAAGTGTGGCAAAAGCTGAGTCCAAAGGATTAAAGGTCATGAATTTATCTGATGCTGCTGCCTGGGCAGATGTGGTAATGATTTTGACTCCAGATGAACTACAGGCAGAAATTTATAAAAATCATATAGAGCAAAGAGTAAAAGAAGGATCCAGTATTGCTTTCGCTCATGGATTAAATGTTCACTATGATTTAATTAAAACAAGAAAAGATTTAGACGTGTTTATGGTTGCCCCTAAAGGACCTGGTCATTTAGTTAGAAGTGAATATGAAAAAGGTGGTGGAGTGCCATGTTTATTTGCAGTGCATCAAAATGGATCAGGTAAAGCAAGAGATCTAGCATTGTCATATGCTTCAGCTGTTGGTGGTGGAAGATCTGGAATTATTGAAACCACTTTTAAAGATGAAGTTGAAACAGATTTATTTGGTGAGCAAACAGTTCTTTGTGGAGGATTGGTAGAATTAATGAAAAATGGTTATGAGACTTTAGTTGAAGCAGGTTATGAGCCTGAGATGGCGTATTTTGAAACTGTGCATGAAGTAAAACTAATTGTTGATTTGATTTATGAAGGTGGAATTGCGAATATGAATTACTCAATATCAAATACAGCTGAGTATGGTGAATATCAATCTGGGCCAAGAATTATAAATAAAAAAGAAACCAAAAAAAGAATGAAGGAAGTATTATCAGACATTCAATCAGGAAAATTCACTAAGGAGTGGATGGATGAATGTAAAAATGGCCAGGAAAATTTTTTGGCAACCAGAGCTAAGTTAGCAGAGCATTCTGTAGAAAAAGTTGGTGCTGAACTGAGAGCTATGATGCCATGGATAGGTAAGAAAAAATTAGTTGATAGTGACAAAAGTTAAATTTTGATAAAGACCCAAAAAGAACTCAAAATTATACCTAAAATTCAACATTTATTTTGCAATCTCACTTATAGATTGTAATATGAATTTTCGATAAAATTTAGTTATGAGCAACAAAGATAGAGTTATAATTTTTGATACTACTATGCGAGATGGTGAGCAATCACCAGGTGCATCTATGAGTTTGGAGGAAAAAATCCAAATAGCAAGAGTATTCGATGAATTAGGAATAGATATTATTGAAGCGGGGTTTCCGATTGCATCACCTGGAGATTTTGAAGCAGTAACGGAAGTTAGTAAAATTTTAAAAAAATCTATCCCTGCAGGGTTATCGAGACATTCTAAGAAAGATATTGATAGAGCACATGAAGCTTTAAAACATGCTCCAAGATTTAGAATTCATACATTTATTTCAACAAGCCCTCTTCATATGAAGCATAAATTAAATATGTCGCCAGAAGATGTTTATGAATCAATTGGACAGCACGTAGCCTATGCTAGAAAATTCACTGATGATGTTGAATGGTCATGCGAAGATGGAACAAGAACAGATATGGATTTTATGTGCAAGACTGTAGAACTTGCAATTAAAAATGGAGCAACAACAATAAATATCCCTGACACAGTTGGTTATACTATTCCATCTGAGTTCACAAAGATTATTGAAACTTTATTAAATAAAGTTCCAAATATAGATAAAGCAATTTTATCTACTCACTGTCATAATGATTTAGGTTTAGCAGTAGCAAATTCTTTAGCAGGAGTTCAAGCTGGTGCAAGACAAATTGAATGTACTATTAATGGTCTAGGAGAAAGAGCTGGAAATGCAGCGCTGGAGGAAGTTGTGATGGCAATCAAAACACGACCTGATTTAATGCCTTATGAAACAGGAATTAATACAACACTTCTTAGCAAAGCATCTAAAATTGTTTCAAACGCAACAGGTTTTCCAGTACAATATAACAAAGCAATTGTCGGAAAAAATGCTTTTGCTCATGAAGCGGGTATTCATCAAGATGGTATGCTTAAAAATAGACAAACTTATGAAATTATGACACCTGAAAGTGTTGGAGTTAAACAAACCTCATTAGTAATGGGTAAACATTCTGGCAGACATGCATTTAAAGATAAATTAAATAGTTTAGGGTATCCAGATCTAACTGATGATGTTGTTGGTAATGCTTTTGCTAAGTTTAAAGTTTTAGCAGATAAAAAAAAGCACGTTTATGATGAAGATATTATCGCGCTTATAGATGATAGCCTAATTATTGATAACAAAGTTAATGCAATTAGTCTTAAATCTTTAAAAGTTTTTGCTGGAACTGGCGAACCACAAAGAGCTGAAATGACTTTGGATGTATATGGAGATGTTAAAAAAGCATCAGAAACTGGAGATGGCCCAGTTGATGCAATTTTTAAATGTATTAAAACACTATTTCCACATGATGTTAATTTACAGTTGTATCAAGTGCATGCTGTGACTGAGGGAACTGATGCTCAAGCTACTGTAAGTGTTAAAATTGAGGAAAAAGGAAAAACCACAGTTGGGCAGGCTGCTGATACAGATACACTAGTAGCATCAGCAAATGCTTATATTAATTCATTAAATAAAATGATTATAAAACGTGATAAAACTGCTCCAATGGAGCAAGAAAGCCAAAAGGTAAGAGGTATATAGATGGGAATATTTGACAATGTAAAAAAAATTTGGAGTCAGGATATGGCCATTGATCTAGGAACTGCAAACACCCTTGTAGTTTTAAAAGGTCAAGGTGTAGTTCTTAATGAACCTTCAGTTGTTGCAATAGTTGATCAAGGTGGAAAGAAAAATGTATTAGCTGTTGGAGATGAAGCAAAGACAATGCTTGGAAGAACACCTGGAAATATAAGTGCAATTAGACCTTTAAGAGATGGGGTAATTGCTGATTTTATAGTCACTGAGGAAATGATCAAACATTTTATCAAAAAAGTTCATAAGGGAAGCACATTTGCAAATCCTAGAATTTTAATTTGTGTTCCAACAGGCTCAACTCCAGTTGAGAGAAAAGCAATTCAAGATAGTGCTCTTGCGGCAGGTGCTAGAAGAGTTCAATTAATTGAAGAACCAATTGCAGCAGCAATTGGAGCAAATCTTCCTATTTCTGAAGCAACTGGTTCAATGATTGTTGATATTGGAGGTGGCACAAGTGAAATTGCAGTAATGTCTTTAGGTGGATTAGTTTATTCTAAATCTTTAAGAGTTGCAGGTGACTCAATGGATATAGCAATAGTAGATTACATGAGAAAAGAATATAATTTATTAATTGGTGATACTACAGCTGAAAAAATTAAAAAAGAAATGGGTACAGCTGTTCCTACTGGAACAAATACTTATCCAGTTAAAGGAAGAGATTTAAGATCAGGTACACCAAAAGAGGTAAATATTACTGAGGAAGATACTGCTGAAGCATTAAACGATATAATGAAACAAATGGTTGGTGCAATTAAAGACGCATTAGAAAATACCCCTCCTGAGTTATCAGCTGATTTAGTTGATATGGGTTTAACTTTAACAGGGGGTGGAGCTTTATTAAAAAATATTGATAAAAGGTTTTCTAAAGAGACTGGTTTACCAGTCCATATAGCAGATGACCCATTATCATGTGTAGCAGTTGGCACAGGTAAAGCTTTGGATCAAGAAGAAACTTTTTCCACTATGTTATCTGAATATTAAAAAAGATGGCTGCAGGCAGAGACGATTTTGTAATTGCCTTAAGATCAGCTTTTTTAAAAAAAAAAGATAAACAAAAATTTTCATTATTTAGTCTAATTTTGTTATCAATAATTGTAATTATATTAAGTAATATAAATTTTAGACCCATTCAGCTTGTAAAGATTGGTATAAATGAAATTATTTATAGATCTTCATTTATTATATCTAGGCCAGAGAATTATATTAAGAAATTAAATCTTAGTATCAAAAATCATTTAAAAATTGTTGAAAATTTTAAAGATGTAAAATTAGAATTAGAAAATCTAAAACAAGAAAAAATAACAAACACTTTTTTAAAATCAGAAAATGAAAAATTGAGAAATCTGATTAATGAAAATATAAATTCTGATGAAATATTGGCAAAAGTTTTAATTGATCGAGAAAGTCCTTTCCTAAAATCCATTATTTTAAATAAAGGAACTAAAGATAACGTAAAAATGGGAATGGCAATAATAGATGGTGTTTATCTCGTAGGTCAAATAATTGAGGTGAATTATACGAATTCTAGAGCCTTATTGTTATCTGATCTTAATAGTAAAATACCTTCAGTTTTAGCTCCACAAAATATTCAAGCAGTAGTATCAGGAATCGGTAAGGATTATGGAATAATTGAGCACACCAAAGATGATATTGAGAAAGATTTAAACAAAATAGACTCAATAATTTACACTTCAGGTCTTGGAGGTCTTTTTAAGCCTGGGATACCTATTGGAAAAATTTATAATAATTCAGGAAATAAAGTAGAGTTCTTCTCTGATTTCACCCAATTAAACTACATTAAAATTACTTCATTTAATATTGGAGGTAAAAATTAATGGCCTCTCTAAACAAAAGTTCATTTTTCAGAGTGTTCTTATCCTATTTACCATTAATAATTTTGTTTATTTCTGTTTTTAATGAATTTGATTTTAATTATTTAAAAATTGAAAATTTTTCTTTTAATTTTGCTTACATTTTAATTTTTTATTGGACTTTAAGAAATCCTGATAGTTTAGGATACTTTTCTATATTTTTAGCAGGAGTTATAAATGATGTTGTTATTGGTGTTCCTATAGGAATTAGTAGCTTATGTTATTTGACACTATGTGCAGTCACGGCATATATAAGAAATATTACCTTAAGCCCAAACTTTGTAAAAGACTGGTTTTCTTTTTTATTTACAATGATCTTAATTAATTCAATACAGGTAATTATGTTAGATTTGATATTTCTTATAGAAATAAATTACATGAACTATTTAGTTAATACAGGATTTACGTTTTTGTTTTATCCAATGTTTTTCGTAGTATTTAATTTTTTAAGTCAATTAATTTTACAAAAAAAAAATGATTAAAGAAAATTTAGGAATTAGAAAATCAGACGTAATAAACAGAAGAATGTTTATTATTGGTGCCGCAAAGATAATTATCTTTACAGGAATTGTTGCTCGTCTTTTTTCTCTTCAAATTAATGAAAATAAAAAATATCTTACACTTTCAGATAAAAACAGGATTAGAGAATGGAAACTTCCACCCACAAGAGGGAATATTGTTGATTATTTTGGAAATATAATTGCAGGTAATTTAAAAGTTTATCAATTACACATTATACCTGAGCAAGTTGAAAATTTTAACTATCTTTTAGTTAGATTAAAAACACTTTTAAATTTAAGTGAGAAAAAAATTCAGAAAATAATAAATTTAAAAAATAAATTAAAACCTTGGGACAGTATAATTGTATCGGAGAACTTAAGTTGGAGTCAATTTTTAAAGGTTAATAATTACTTATATGATTTAGTTGGTGTAAAACCTGTAATGACAATTTCTAGAAATTATCCATTTAGTGAAATGTATACCCATGTTTTAGGCTATGTAAGTCAACCGAATGAAGAAGAAATATTAGAAAATGAAATAGTAAAAGAAAGGTTCGTTCCAGGCATGAAAATTGGAAAGCTAGGTTTGGAAAAAACACTTGAGAAACAATTAATAGGGACTAACGCAATTCAAAGATATGAGGTTAATGCTTATGGAAAAAGAATAAATCAACTCGAATATCAAAAAGGACTACAAGGCAGCAAAATTAGATTAACTGTAGATACAGAAGTTCAAAAACTTTCTGCTCAATTGCTTTCAAATAAAGCAGGTTCAATAAGTGTTATGGATATTTATACTGGAGATATAATTGCTATGTACTCCTCTCCTTCTTATGATCCAAATTTATTTTTGTTTGGTATTAGTCAAGATGAGTGGCAACTAATTAGAAATAATCCATTAAAACCTTTGATTAATAAAACTCTTTCAGGGCTTTATTCTCCAGGATCAACTATTAAGCCTATCGTAGCTCTTTCTGCTTTAGAGAACAATATTATCAATCCAAATTTTAAAGTTAAATGTACAGGAAAGACTGAACTATATGGCCAAACTTTTCATTGTTGGAAAGAAAAAGGACATGGTTTTGTAAGTTTAAAAAATGCAATGAAACAATCTTGTGATACTTATTTTTATGAAATTGCAAGATTACTAGGAGTTGATCGATTAAATGTTACTGCAAAAAAATTTGGTTTAGGCAAAAAAGTATTAGGAGAATATTTTGATAATGAAAAAAAGGGCCTATTTCCAAATACTAATTGGAAAAAAAATAATCTTGGAAGAGGATGGGTATTAGGTGAGACATTAATTACAGGAATTGGGCAAGGATATATTCAAACTACACCTCTACAATTATGTTTAATGACTGCTCAAATTGCGAATGGTGGATATAAAATTAAACCAAAAATTATAGTAAATGATGATCCGTTAAGTTTAGAAGATGCAAAAAACTCTATGGAACTCCAGTTGTTACAAAAACCTAATACGAGATTATTTAAAGAATCAAAAAATATAAAAATTGTTCAAGAAGCAATGTTTAGTTCCACAAATGAGCAATTTGGTACTTCTTATAGATCTAGAATTGATGATCCAAAATATCAATTTGCAGGCAAAACTGGAACTTCTCAAGTAAAAAGAATAAGCAAAAGAGAAAGAGAACTTGATCTAAAATTAGAACAAATACCTTATAAGGATAGAGATCATGCGCTTTATGTTGCATATGGTCCATATAAAAATCCAAGATATGCATTAAGTATAATTGTTGAGCACGGTGGTTCAGGCAGTAAAGCTGCTGCTCCAATGGCAAAAGAATTATTTAAATTAATAATCGATAGGGACGAACTTAGAGACAATCAATCTAATTTCGAAAATATAAATATCTAATGTTTGAAAGAGATCCATTAAATTCAGAACTCTCATTTTTTCAAAAAATTAAAGAGATTGATTACATATTGTTGATTTGTCTTATTCTTTTATCGATAATAAGTTTGTTGGTGATGTATTCAACAGATGGTGGAGAGATACTTTTTCATACCAAAAGTCATTTTAGTAAACTAGCAGTTTTTTTTCCTATGATGATATTCATTGCATTTTTTAATATTAGATATTGGCATACTTTTGCATATTTATTTTACTTCTTAATCATTCTTTTATTGGTTTACGTTTCATTTTTTGGTCTTAAATCATCAGGCTCACAAAGATGGATGGATTTATATTTATTTGTTCTCCAGCCTTCAGAACTAATGAAAATTGCTATTATTTTATGTCTTGCAAAATACTATCATCGGATAAAAGTTGAAAATGTAAATTCCCTGACAAGTATTATTTTAGTATTATCAATTATAATAATACCAATTATATTTGTAATATCTCAACCAGATCTTGGAACATCAGTACTAATTGCTATGAGTGGGTTAATTGTTTTGTGGTTAGGAGGAGTAAAAGTAAAATACTTTATCTATTCATTTATAACTTTTTTAATATCTCTTCCTTTTATTATATCTTTTTTGAAACCTTATCAAAAACTAAGAATATTAACATTTTTAGATCCTGACAGAGATCCTCTAGGAGCAGGTTATCAAATTATCCAATCCAAAATTGCAATAGGATCAGGAGGGTTAAATGGTAAGGGATTTTTAAAAGGTACACAAAGTTATTTAGATTTTTTACCAGAAAAACACACTGACTTTATTTTTACTTTATTTTCAGAGGAGTTTGGCTTTATAGGATCTGTCGGTCTTTTAATTCTTTACACAATAATTATATTCAGAATCATTCGTATTGGAGCACTATCAAGAAGTAATTTTTCTAAATTGTTTTGCTTTGGTTTTGCTTTTTCAATTTTTATTTATATTGTAGTAAACTTATCAATGGTTTTGGGTTTGCTTCCAATTGTTGGTTCACCTCTACCTATTATGTCTTATGGTGGTTCTTCAATGCTAGCAACTATGATAGGTTTTGGTATTGTTTTGAGTGCTAAAATTAATCGCAAACAAATAATTGGTTAATATTAAATTCCAAACTAGCATAATTTGTCACTCTTAATTTTTTATTGATTAATTGTATAAGAAAAGATGAGTAAAAATTTAAAAATAGGAATAGTTGGTGCTGGTATACAAGGTGTTTCAAATGCTTTATTTTTGCAAAAAAAAGGTTTTCATGTAACTATTTTTGACAGAGATAACCCAGGTGCTCAAGCTGCATCTTATGGGAATGCAGGACATTTTTCTCCATATGCTTCTGTTCCAATTAACAGACCAGATGTATTAACTGATGTACCCGCAATGCTTATGAGTTCCTCTGGTCCATTAGCATTAAAATGGAATTATGTTCCCAAAATGATTCCATGGTTTTTAAAATTTATTATGAACTCGACAACTAATAAAATGATGCATACTGCAAAAAATATGCATCAAATTTTAGATCTAGCCTTACCAGCATATGATGAATTATTCGACGAAATAGATCTAGAGGGTTTGGTTGAGAATAAAGGAATTTTATATATTTGGAATGATCAAAACCTAAAAAGCCGAGAGCTTGAAATTAATGTGCGAAAGGAATTGGGCGTTGAGCAACAATTAGTTAACAAAGCTGAAATTCATGACCTAGAACCACACATAAAACCTATTTATCATGCTGGAGTTTATTACCCTTATGCAAGACATGCTCGTAATCCAAAAAAAATACTTATAAAGTTATTTAATTTATTTTTAAAAAAAGGGGGTAAATTTAACAAAGTTAATATCAAAGATATTAATTTTGATGACGAAAAACCTATTTTTAAAACTGAAAATAAAAGTTATATTTTTGATAAGGCAGTGATCGCATGCGGTGCTTTTTCAAAAAAATTAACTGATAACTTTGGTGAAAAAATACCGTTGGATACTGAAAGAGGGTATCATGTTCATTTTAAAAACTGTGATCATTTACTAAGCAGACCAGTAATATTTTCAAATCGAGGTTTTGGAATAACCCCAATGGAACAAGGTTTAAGAGTAGTTGGAACTGTGGAATTTGGTGGTTTGAAAAACCCTTTATCAAAATCAAGAATAAAAAATTTAATTAATAACGCAAAATATATGCTTGGAGACTTACCTGAACATGAGGATGAGTGGCTAGGTTTCAGACCAACACTACCTGATTTTTTACCAATCATGGGTCCATCCAAAAATTATAAAAATATATATTATTGCTTCGGACATCATCATTTGGGATGGACTTTGGGGCCAATATCTGGGAAGATTGTTTCAGGTATGATTGCTAACGAAAATACTAATCTAGATTTAAAACCATATAGTTCACTTAGATTTAGTTAAGTGAGAGAAAACTCTAATCTGATTGCATATTTGGTTTTAGTGTTAACTACTTTATTTTGGTCTGGTAATTTTATTGCTGGAAAATTTGCAAGTACATTTGGTATTCCACCTTTTTCTCTAAATTTTTATCGATGGCTTCTTGCAGGGGTAATACTCTTACCTTTAACTTATAAAGAAATACTAAATTTTAGATCAGAAATTTTTAAAAATATTGGCTCTTTTTTAATTTTGGGGATAAGCAGTATAACAATATTTAATTCTATTGTTTATTACTCTTTAAATTACACTCAAGTAATAAATGGAGTGTTATTAATTTCAACAATTCCAGTTTGGATAATAGTTGTCTCTACAATATTAAAAGTAGAGAAATCAAATATTTATCAAATCATTGGAGTTAGTTTATCTTTATTAGGAGTTATTTTTATAATTACTAAAGCAGATTTAAATTTGATTCTAAATTTAGATTTCAATAAAGGAGATCTTTCAATGGTTGTTGCTATGTTTTCTTGGGCAATTTATTCTGCATTCTTGAAAAAACAAAAATTTAAGATTTCTCAATTTGCGTTATTAGAAATAATTATAATCATTGGTTTAATTTTTTTGACACCAGTTTTTTTGTTTGAGTTAAGTCATGGAAAAGTTGTAGAACTCAATACATCCTTTTTTATGATTTTGACTTACGTAGCTATTTTTCCAAGTTTACTAGCCTATTTTTTTTACATAAAGGGTATTTCAATAATTGGAGCAAATAGATCAGGTGCTTTTTTGCATTTGATGCCAATCTTTGGAGCTATAATGGCACTTATAATATTTAATGAAAAATTTATGTATTATCATTTATTAGGAGTAATTTGCATTATTGCAGGAATAACATTATCAAATAAAAAATTAAAAAATTAAAAAATGCTCAAAGTTGCTATTTTAGATGATTATCAAAATGTTGCCCAACAGTTTGTGGATTTAGAAAAATTATCTGGAAAATATGAATTTAAAGTTTTCAGTGAGCCGTTTATAGACGAGGCGGATGCTATAGAACAATTATTAGATTTTGAGGCATTATTGATAATGAGAGAGAGAACACCAATAACAAAAAAGTTAATTGATAATTTAAGTAGTTTAAAATTTGTTATTACCAGTGGATTAAGGAATAAATCAATTGATTTAGATGCTGCAAAAAAAAGAAAAGTAATTGTTTGTGGAACAGATATAAATCAAAACCCAACCCCTGAATTAACGTGGGCACTAATACTAGGCCTGGCTAGAAATTTTAAAGAAGAATTTGACAATATGTATCAAGGATACTGGCAAACAACAGTTGGTGTTGAATTAAAAGGTAAAATTTTAGGTTTAGTTGGTTTAGGTAGAGTCGGATCACAGGTTGCAAAAATTGGAAAAGCTTTTGGCATGCAAGTTATGGCATGGAGTGAAAATTTAAATTTAGATACTTGTAAGGAACTAGATGTGCTTCCATGTAGCAAAGAGGACTTAATAAAAAATTCTGATTTTTTATCAATTCATGTTCAAGGGGGTGAAAGATATAAAGATTGTATTACAATTAAAGAATTTGATAACATGAAAAAAACATCATTTATTATTAATACTTCTAGAGGAGAAATTATTAATGAAGATGATTTAATTATTGCATTATCAACTAATGTAATTGCTGGTGCAGGTATTGATGTATATGAAAAAGAACCCTTACCAGAAAATAATAAATTAAGATTTTTACCAAATGCATTGTTAACCCCGCATATAGGTTATGTTACTGCGGAAAATTATAGCACATTTTACAATCAAATGATTGAAGGGCTAGAGGCTTGTGTTAATGGCAAGCCTGTTCGAGTACTAGGTTAACAATGGAATTACCAGTTGTTAATCATAAGGACTATTTTGCAAAAATTGGAGATGATCATAAGTTTCCAATAAATAAGTTTGGTGAATTAGCGAATTATTTAATTAAAAACAAAATAGTAGAAAAGTTTCATAAGCCTTATGCTTGCTCTGTCGAGACTTTGAATTATGCACATTCCAAAGAATATATTTTTGACATTAAAAACAAAACATTAAGTAAAGATGGAGTGAAGAAAATAGGATTTCCTTTAGTTGACAGCGTGGTGCAAAGATCACTTATTGCGACAGGAGGAACAGTTCTTGCTTCAAAACTTGCTATTAATTATGGAATAGCATGTAATACTGCTGGGGGTAGTCATCACGCCAATTATAATGGTGGAGCTGGATATTGTGTATTTAACGATGTTGCAGTTGCAGCTCATTATTTAATTAATAGAGGTTTGGCCAATAAAATTCTTATAGTTGATCTAGATGTACACCAAGGAAATGGTAACTCAGATATATTTAAGGAAAATAGGAATGTTTTTACATTTAGTATGCATTCTAAAACAAATTATCCAGCCAAGAAATCAACTAGTGATTTGGATGTTGAGCTAGAAGACAATTTAGAAGATCAAAGTTATATAAAAACATTAAAACATTATCTAATAGAATTAAATGAGGAGAATTTCGATTATGTTTTTTACATTGCAGGTGTAGATGTTCATTTTAACGACAGATTAGGAAAATTAAAATTATCAGATGAAGGAATAAGATTAAGAGATGAATTAGTTGTAGAGAATTTTTTTTCAAAAAGAATACCTTTTTGTGGTGTTTTAGGTGGTGGATATAATAAAGATTTCAACAAATTAGTGGAATTACATTCAATATTACATCAATCGTGTGCTAAATGTATTTAATTATGGTTAAAAAAATTAATCAAAACTTAACTGCAGAGCAAAAATTAATTTTATTTGAAGAAGGAACAGAGCTTGCAGGAACAAGTGAGCTTAATCACGAAAAAAGAGAAGGAAGTTTTCATTGTGCAAATTGTGGTGTTAAACTTTTTGACTCCAAAACAAAATATGAAAGTGGATCTGGATGGCCTTCATTTTATGAGTCTTTACCTAATGTATTTGAAACAAAAATAGATCATCACATAGGTTATGCAAGAACGGAGTATCACTGTAAAAATTGTGGAGGACATCATGGTCATATTTTTGAAGATGGACCTCAACCAACAGGAAAAAGATACTGTAACAATGGGGTTTGTTTAATATTTAAACCAAAAAGTTAGATAATCTAAAAATTAATTTTTTTATTTTAAAAGATCTTGAAGTTTGTTTTCTTTTTCTAAAGCTCTAGTTTCGTCATAACCACCAATGTGCTGATCATCAAAAAAAATTTGAGGTATAGTTCTTTTACCATTAGCTTTTTTAATCATTTCATCCATAGCACCGTCAACTTTTGAAATATCTATTTCATGAAAAGGCGCATTATTTCTTGCAAGTAATCTTTTTGCTGCATCACAATAATTACAGAATGGACCAGTATAAATTGTAATTTTTTTCATTGGTTAAAAGTAGTCACCTTTTTTAATTTTACTAGTAATTTCTTTTCTAGAGTATTCAAACTTTTTTCTGTGTTTTATACTTTTCTGGTTAACCCTTTTTCTCCATAATCTAAAAGAAGCTGGTTTAATAGATCTTCTCATAATCTTAATTACTTCAGATTCTGTTTTTCCAGTTTTTTTCTTTATTTCTTCAAAGGTAATCCTGTCTGCCCATGCTGCCCATATAACCCAATCTGGGTCAGTCACCTCTGGTTCAGGATTTTTTACTCGGGTGACAGGAATGCGACCTTTTTTTTTCATAAACCCTTTATAATTGAAATAAAAATTTAATGCATTTTTTTTAGCCTCTGATAATATGATTTGGATAGTCCTTCTTAGCCATCTTTAGCTCCCGGTTTTTAAGGACTATCTTTAAATGCTCCCCCTTAATTATTTTTTATTTTTACAAATAATCCTTTTTTTATTCATTACCCCTGGACCACCAAGAATAGTGATTGTTTCATACTCTATGAATTATGGAGTTCAAAAATGTGTTTGGACTGCGATAGGCGATATTACTGCCAATATCATTCAAGCTACTTTAGTAATTTTTGTTATAGGATCTTTTTTTTCTGAAAATCCAAATTTTTTAAATATATTTAAATGGATAGGTGTAGCTTATATTTTATATTTAGCATTTGATATTTATAATTCTAGACCTAAAGAAATTAGTTCGAGTAAAGATTTCTCAAAAAGTTTCTTTTCATTTTTCAAAGATGGATTTTTGGTTGCTGGAACTAGTCCAAAGGCTTGGATGTTTTTTCCACTAATTTTTCCACAGTTTATTGACTTTAATGAAAATTATTTAATCCAATTTTTAATTTTAATCACAACTTATGTTGTTTTGGACTTTTTATCTTTAATTGGTTATGCTTTACTTGCTCAAAAGCTAGTTAGTTGGATAAATACAAAACAAAGAACTATTAATACAATTTCTGCGAGTGTATTAGTAATTATTGCAATAATTATTGTTGTATCACAACAATACTAACAAGTATTGTGGTCTTTATTGCCACTTGCAATTAAGTGGGTTTCTTTATTAAATTAATTATTAATTAATTAATAACTAGAGGAAATAAAATGAAAATAAATAAAATAATTATAAGTTTTATTTCTGCAGCTGTAATTTTATTATCAACATCAGTCGTATCTTTCGCGAAAGTTGTAGGAGATAAAATTGTTTTAGGTGCAGCAATTTCATTAACTGGTAAATACTCTTCTAATGGTGTTCATACTCAAAACGGTTATAACATGGCCGTTGATAGAATTAACAGCATGGGTGGTGTTAAAGTTGGTGGTAAAACTTATAAGTTTGATATTATCTATTACGATGATGAGTCAAACCCAAAAAGAGCAGCTCAACTTGCTGAAAGATTAATTTCACAAGATGGTGTTGAGTTTATGCTTGGTCCATACAGTTCAGGTTTAACTAAAGCGATAGCACCAGTTACAGAAAAGTACGGTGTTCCAATGGTTGAAGCAAATGGTGCATCCAGATCTTTGTTTACAAAAGGTTACAAATATCTATTTGCTGTATTAGCTCCAGCTAACTTATATCTTGATGTTGCTATAGATTTAGCAGTTGAAAAGAATAATGGAAAAGGTGTAACAGTTGCAATGGCATTTGAGCAAGATGCGTTTTCACAAGACGTAAGACTTGGAGTTTTAGATGCAATTAAAAGAACTGGCTCTAAAAAGGTAATTGATGATAAATTGCCAAAAGAGTTAAATGATATGGCAGCAACTTTAGTAAAAGTGAAGCAAATGAAACCAGATGTTTTAGTTGTTTCAGGTCATACAAAAGGTGCTCTAACTGCTATCAGACAAATTTCTGAGATGAAAGTAGATGTTCCAATGTTAGCTATGACACATTGTGATGCCGCTAAATTATCAAAACAACATGGCAAAAACTCACAATATGCTTTATGCGCTTCTCAGTGGCATAAAACACTAACTTATAAAGATGACTTCTTTAAAGATGGTATGACTTATGATGCAGACTTTACTAAAGAGTTCGGTTACGCACCGCCATATCAAGCAGCAGAATCATCAGCTGCTCTATTGGTATTTAAAGATGCATTTGAAAGAGCAAATTCTTTTGATCAAAAGAAAGTAAGAGATGCTCTTGCAGCTACTAACATGCAAACTTTTTATGGAAACATAAAATTTGCCGAAGGTGGTCAGAATGTTGATAAGCCAATGGTACTTTTCCAAGTTATGTGTGATGATGGAGGAAAATGTGAAAACAAAGTTGTTGCTCCAACTAAATGGGCTTCAGCTAAGTTAATTCACCCAATTCCTTCGTGGTCTAAAAGATAAACAAATCTATAAATACCCCCTAATATAATATATATAGGGGGTATTTTTTTATAGGATTCATTATGGATTTCATGGTCTTCCAATATCCAATGATTTCTGTTCAAGCATGTTTGGATGGAATTTTACTTGGAATTTTATTTGCGTTGATTGCTTATGGTATGGCGCTTCAATGGGGAGTAATGAATATAATTAATATTGCTCAAGGAGATCTGGTTATTTTAGGAGGATACATTGCTTATTTCATGTATCTTTACGGCATTCACCCAGCATGGGGCGTTATTGTGTCACCAATTATAATGTTTTTTGTAGGTATAGCAATTTACAAACTTGTGATTAATAAAGTTGTCGATAGGGATCTGTTCATATCTATCTTAGCCACATTTGGAATAAGTATTCTTTTCATGCAATTAATGAACTTTGCATTTGGAGCCGACGTTGTTCTTGCAAATTCAGATTATGGGACAACTATGTTATTTAACAGCAATGTAGTCCTACCAAATTCAAAAATATTTTCAGCTTTTATAAGCATTTTATTCGCAATTTGTTTAGTAATTTACATGAAAAAATCTAAGCTTGGTCGTGCAATTAGAGCTACAGCCCAAAATGCAAGAGCAGCAAAGATTTTAGGTGTTGATACAGAAAAAGTTTATGCAGCAACTTTTGGAATTAATGCAGCTCTTTGTGGTGTAGCTGGAGCACTAATTTCAATTACTTTTACAATTCACCCCTATATGGGATTACCTTATACAATTCGATCATTTATGATCGTTATTGTTGCAGGATTAGGAAACTTACCTGGTGTTGCAATGTCAGGAATGGGTTTAGGCGTATTTGAAGAATTTGCAGATTATATACTTGGAACTGAATTTAGAATTGGATCAGTATTTTTATTATTAGTTTTAATACTTGTCTACAGAAGATTTAAACTTTCAAGAAAAAGAGAGTACCTGAAATGAGAAAGGTTAAAATTAAAGACAACCAAGGTAAATTAATAGAAGTCGATATAGTTAAATTTAAGAAACATTTAGATGAATATCACTCAAATGGTTCAAGTGTTCATGAGGAAGATGGACATTATTTTACTATTAACCAAAATTTTAGAAACAAAATATTAAATCTTTATGAACAAAAATAACTTACTCTTATATAGTGGAATTTTAATTTTTGGTATAGCCGCTCCATTCCTGTTTCCAGCTTTCAAAGTACAGTTATCTATCCTGTGTGTATTGATTGTTCTCGCTACTACTTGGAATATCCAAGGTGGTGAAATGGGTTATAATTCATTTGGAAATATTCTTTTTTATGGTCTTGGCATGTATCTATGTGCCTCCGTTCAAGTTGGAATGTTTTTCCCATTAGCTGAGTGGACGGAAAGTGGCGGTGAGAAAACATTTGTTCACACTCCTGCACAATTTTTTCAAGGAATGGCTGTTGGATTAATCGTTGCAGCAATTGTACCAACTATTGTGGCTGGTTTAATTGGATATTCTATTTTAGGACTTAGAGGACATTATTTTGCCATTTGTACATTAGGATTAGGAGTTGCAGCAGGGGAGATTTCAGGAGGAATTGAAATCATTGGAGCTGGACAAGGTTTCACAACACCGCCATTTCCCGATGTTGGATCTTTAGATTCGAGAGGTGAATTTTTCTATTTCTTAAGTTTTTTTGTTTTAGTACTGACTTTCATAGCTGTGAGAGCAATTTACTCAACTAGATTTAAATTAATACTAAATGCAATTAGAGACAATGAAGATAAAGCTGAGGCTATGGGAATTGAAACGATGAAGTACAAAATAGTTGGTTGGATGATATCAGCTTTCTTTTGTGGTCTTGCAGGAGGGATCATGGGAGGTTTAGTTGGATATATTGACTCAACAGACGTTGCATTTGATGGAAGAGAGATGGGAGTTTTCATGGTTTTAATGGCAATCTTAGGAGGGAAAGGAACTCTTTGGGGACCAATAATCGGCGCAACCGTGTTTCATATCTTTAAAGAGGGTTTTTGGACTTTCTTCTTAGGTTGGCAGTATGTTGCATTAGGAGTTTTAATTGTAGTTATCGTTATTTATTTCCCAGAGGGGATAATGGGATGGTTAAGAGAAAAATATCCTGAGCGATTTGGTGAAGTTGTGGATGAAAAAGATCGTAAGGCACAGGTGGAGCTTAAATGAGTATTTTAGAGGTAAGCAACGTAAGTAAATCATTTGGCGGTGTTAAAGCTAATGTTGATATTTCAATGAATGTTGAAAAAGGTAGAATAGTTGGATTAATCGGCCCTAATGGATCTGGTAAAACAACACTTTTTAATTCGATAGTTGGAACATACCCAATAGATAATGGTTCAATTAAGTTCAATGATAAAGAGGTTTCTGAATTACCAGTGCCAGTTATTGCAAAACTTGGATTGTTAAGAACTTTTCAACAAACTCGAATTTATGGAAAATTAAATTGTGTAGAAAACATGCTTATTAGTCACAAAGGTAGTGATGAGAGTTTAATGAAGATTTTTTCAACAATCCCCAAGGAGCTCACAGAAAAGGCAGAAAATTTATTAAATTTTGTTGGTTTATACCAAAAAAGAAATTTGAGAGCAGGTGACCTATCTTTTGGACAGCAAAAATTATTAGAATTAGCTATGGCATTAATGAATGAGCCAGAAATGCTGTTGTTAGATGAGCCAACAGCTGGAATTAATCCAACATTGATAAATGGAATTATAGATAGATTAATTAAAGTAAACCAGGATTTTGGAATTACTCTTTTAGTTATCGAGCACAATATGAGAGTAATAATGCAGCTGGCTGAAAATATTTTCTGTTTAGCACATGGCAAAATGTTAGCTAATGGGTCACCTGATGAAATTAAAAATGATAAGCGTGTAATAGACGCGTACTTAGGAGCTCAATAATGTCAAATCAATATGAAGTATTAGGAAAAGCCCCAGGCCCAGAGGATTTAAAAAAGTTATCACCAAGTGAAATACATTTAACCATTAAAGGTTTAAATGCCGGATATGGAAAAATGGAAATTTTGCATAATTTTGATTTATTTGTAAACAAGGCGCAGTCTTTATGTCTAATAGGTCCAAATGGAGCAGGAAAATCTACGATACTTCATTCTATTTATGGATTTACAAATATTTTTTCAGGCCAAATAGAAATTGATGGCAAAGAAATTACAAATTTAACACCAGCAGAAAAATTAAAATCTGTTGGAATAGCTTATATACTTCAAGATAATTCAGTATTTCCTGACATGACCGTAGAAGAAAATTTATTAATGGGTGGATATATAAAAGAAAATACAGATGAGTCTTATCAAGAAGCTGAAAGAATTTTTGAGAAATATGAAAGATTAAGAAATAGAAGAAATCAGCCTGCAAAAGTTTTATCGGGAGGGGAGAGAAGATTATTAGAAATTTCAAGAGCCCTTGTGATGAAACCATCAGTTTTATTAGTTGACGAACCATCGATTGGATTAGAACCAAGATACATTGATATGGTTTTTGAAATTTTAAGAGATCTTCAGGAAAATGAAAAAAAAACAATCATTCTTGTTGAACAAAATGCTAAAAAAGGATTAGAATTTGCAGATATAGGATACGTCTTAGTATCTGGTGAAACTGCTATCGCTGGAAAAGGAGATGATTTACTTAAAAATCCTGATGTTGGTCGACTATTCCTTGGCGGTTAATGATTAATAGGCAGTTTTTCTTTAAGGGATATAAATCAATTCTTGCATCCGATAGTCCTGCAATAGCGTTAGGATGCTGTTTCATTGCTATAGGAGCTTTACTTAAAAATTTAGGTTTTAACATTCAAGAAAGTATTTTTTCTACAATGTTAACTTATGCTTTGCCAGGTTCATTAGTAATGGCGGAGTCATTATTAGTCGGAGCATCATTACTAAATATTTTTTTAGCAGTTTGGTTTGTTAATGCTAGGCTTTATCCAATGGCAGTTTCTTTGTTTCCACTAATGATGCATAAAAATCAACCTAAATGGAAATACTATTTTTCATGTCATTTTATTGCTGTATCTGCTTGGCTGATAATGAAAAGCAACTATAAGACAGTTCCAAAAGAACAAAGAATTGATTTTTGGATTGGGATAGGTAGTGCAACTTGGAGCGTAGCAGTTTTAGGTACTTTTATAGGTTTTTATTTTTCAGAGTATTTAAATAAAGATATGATGATGGGATTAGCTATTTTAAATCCAGTTTATTTTTTATGTATGATGGTGGGGGCCTCAAAAACAATACAAGTTACATTGTCAGTTATTCTTGGAACAATATTAGGACCTATCTTTTATTTTTTTTCACCAGAATGGTCAATTTTACTTGGAGGCATAATTGGTGGAACAATTGCATATCTAATAGGAGAACTAAATGTCAGTTAGTATTTTTTATGCAATTTTAGTTACATCATTAGCAACCTTTATTTCAAGATTTCTTGGAGCCGTAAGCTCACAGGGAATTAAAGAAACTTCAAAATTATTTAAATGGTTTAATTGTTTAGCCTATGCAACTTTAGCAGCACTAATTGCTAGAACAATTATTTTTCCTGCCGGTGTTCTTATTGACGCAAGTTATTTAAGTAGAATAATTGTTGTCTTATTGTCATTAGTTGTATTCTTTGTGTCTAAACAAAATTATGTTTATCCTACAGTTTTTTCTGCCTTATGTATGGCAGCCATTAATAATTATTTTTAATTCAAATTGATTTATTATTTAAGTTAATTTAAAATTTAGTATGGAAAAAATTGAGGGCATAGAAGTTCAAAATCATAAAGACTCTGGTAGAATATTAAATATTCAATTAGATGATGATATTGTAAAAAAATTAATTTTTCCTTTTAATAAATTTGATCTTACCGCGCTAGAACTTAAACCATTTACTAGATTTACAATTGCGAAAAGTCTTGATGATTTAACTAACAATAAACTAAGTAAGTTAATTAATTCGATACTCCGAGATAGATCAACCGGTTGCTTTATTATTGGTCCTAAAAATATTTCAACAAAAACTAATGATAAATTTTTAGTAAAATTGTCGACTGCAATTGCTCACCTTATTGGAATTCCAAATCATGATTCAATGGCAGGAAAATACTATGCTAGATTTCATGTAAAGCATGAAGATGCTAGTGATTCTTATTTGAGAAAAGCTTACAGAAATATGGATTTACATACAGATGGAACATATGTAAAGGAAGTTACAGATTGGTTAGTTATGACTAAGCTAGAGGAGCATAATGTACAAGGTGGTGAAACTGCAATGTTACATTTAGATGATTGGGAGCATTGTGATGATTTATCCAACGATCCAGTTGGTCAACAAGATTTTGTTTGGGGGTCTCCTAAAAGTAAAAATATTGATTATAAAGTAGAGCATCCAGTTTTCTCTTTTGATAAAGAAGGAAGACCTAAAATTTCTTATATAGATCAATTTCCAGAACCTAAAAATATGGAACAAGGAAATTTTTTACAAAAATTATCAGATGCATTAGAGGAAAGTAAAAATAAAATAATTACTAAATTACCAGTAGGTCATTCTGTTATAGCAAATAATTATTTCTGGCTTCATGGAAGAAAACCCTTCAAAGAAAATAAAGAATTAAGTAGGGAATTGTTGAGAATTAGAGGCTCTTTTTTTGTTAATTAATTCAATATAATCAATATAAAGTAATCAAAACTTTATGAATTTAGGATTTATTGGCACTGGCAAAATAGCATCTTCAGTAATTACTGGAATTTGTGCTTCTAAAATTTCCTATAAGAAAATAATTATTTCTCCAAGAAATACAAAAATAGCTAAGGGTTTACAGGCAAAATTTAAGAAAATTACCATTGCTAAAACTAATCAGCAAATTGTCGATCAATCAGATTGGGTATTCTTATCAGTAACTCCAAGTGTTGGAGAAAAAATTATTAAAGACTTAAAATTCAAGTCCAAACAGACAGTAATAAGTTTTATTTCTACCATTACATTGTCACAATTAAAAAAAGCTATAAAAGTGAAAGCGAAAATAGTAAGAGCAATACCTTTACCACCAATTTCGTTTAAGAAAGGACCAGTGCCTATTTGCCCTCCTAATATTAAAGTTAAGAAGTTTTTTAATCATTTAGGAATCACTGTTGAAATTAAAAACGAAAAATCTTCAATTAACTTTTGGACAACTTCTGGCATGATGGCTCCATTTTATGAATTATTAAGAGTGATGACTGATTGGTTAGTTAAAAGAGGTGTAAAGAGACATAATGCTCAAAAATATATCACATCTTTATTTTTAGCCTTATCTGAAGATGCGGTTAATAATTCAAAAGAAAATTTAAGGTTTTTGGTCAAAGAGTCTCAAACTCCAAAAGGTTTAAACGAGCAAGGTGTTAAAGAGTTATCAAAAGCTGGATTTTATAAATCACTTGAAAAAACTTTAAATAGCATTCATCGAAGACTAAATAAATAGACTGAATGTCAGAAAATATTTTAGAAATTAAAAATTTATCAAAATACTTTGGTGGATTAGCGGCTGTTTCAGATTGCTCTTTAAAAGTTTCAAGAGGTACTATTACAGGAATTATTGGACCTAATGGATCTGGTAAGACAACATTATTTAATTTGATTGCAGGAAATTTAAAATCTTCAGGTGGTGAAGTGATTTTTGATAGAGAAAATATAACAAATGTACCTTCATTTGAATTATTTTCAAAAGGATTACTCAGAACATTCCAGATTGCACATGAATTTTCTAACTTATCTGTTTTAGAAAATTTAATGATGGTTCCTGGAAATCAATCAGGTGAAAAGTTAACTACAGCATTATTTAAACCAGGTTTGGTAGCTAAAGAAGAAAATATAATAAAGGAAAAAGCAAAAGAAGTAGTTGAATTTTTAAACCTTAAACATTTATCCAATGAACTTGCTGGAAATCTTTCTGGGGGACAGAAAAAATTACTAGAACTTGGAAGAACTATGATGGTTGACGCAAAATTAGTTTTATTGGATGAAGTTGGAGCTGGTGTTAACAGAACTTTGCTCAAAGATTTAGGTACAGCTATTGAAAAGTTGAATAAAGAAAAAGGTTATACATTTTGTATGATAGAGCACGATATGGACTTTATTGGAAGATTATGTGATCCAGTAATAGTAATGGCTGAGGGATCTGTTTTATTTGAGGGTTCAGTTGAGGAAGCAAAAAAAGATGAAAAAGTTATTGAGAGTTATCTTGGTAGAGGATCAAAATTAAGGGAAAATAATTAATGTCGTACTTTGAAGGAATAAAAATGACTGGAGGCTATGGAAATGGTCCAGATATTATTAATTCTTGTTCAGTAGACGTGAACAAAGGAGAAATAGTATCTATTCTAGGTCCTAATGGAGCTGGAAAGTCCACAGCCATGAAAGCGATGCTTGGTTTACTAAATCTAAAATCTGGTGCAGTAAAAATAGATGGCAAAGATATATCAAAACTCTCTCCGCAAGATAGAGTTAAAGAAGGAATTTCTTTTGTGCCACAAACTAAAAACGTTTTCTCAGGAATGACTGTTGAAGAAAATTTAGAAATGGGAGCTTTTCTTTTAAGTAATGAAATAAAAAATACAATTGATGAAATTTATGAATTGTTTCCTGTTTTAAGAGAAAAAAGAGATCAAATGGTTGGAGAATTATCTGGCGGACAAAGACAACAAGTTGCATTAGGAAGAGCTTTAATGATCAAACCAACAGTTTTGATGTTAGATGAACCAACTGCAGGTGTTTCACCTATAGTTATGGATGAGCTTTTTGATCATATTGTCAAAGTTAAAAAAACTAATGTTGCAATCTTAATGGTTGAGCAAAATGCCAAACAAGCTTTAAGTATATCTGATAGGGGATATGTTTTAGTAACTGGAGAAAATCGTTATTCAGGAACTGGAAAAGAATTATTAAACGACTCAAGAGTTAGAAGCTCTTTTCTAGGAGGTTGATATGGACTTTCTAAATGCGTTAATTCTTTTACTAAATTATATTTTTATTCCAGCCTTAACATATGGTTCACAATTAGCTTTAGGAGCAATATTTGTCACACTAATTTATGGAATTTTGAGATTTGCTAATTTTGCAACTGGAGACATGATGTCTTTTGGTACAATGGTTACAATTCTATTTACTTGGTATTTTCAATCGCTTGGGATTTCTTTAGGAGTTTTACCTACAGCCTTATTAGCGATTCCATTTGGAATTTTTTTTATGATTCTTTACATGCTAGGTATAGATAAGTTTGTTTTCAAATATTATAGAACAAACAAAAGTCCTCCTGTTCAATTAGCTATGGTTAGTATCGGAGTAATGTTTGTCACCCAAGCAGTCGTTAGAATAATTATTGGACCTTCTGATCAAAGATTTTTTGATGGTGAAAAATTTATAATTAAAGCTAGAGAATTCAAAGAGATGACCGGATTTAATGAGGGGCTTGCTTTGAAATCAACACAGGTAATCACAGTGCTGGTTACAATTATATTAGTATCTTTACTGTTTTGGTTTTTAAATAAAACTAAAACAGGTAAAAGTATGAAAGCTTATTCAGATAATGAGGACTTAGCTTTACTCTCAGGTATTGACCCAAAAAAAATTGTAATGATCACTTGGATAATCGCTGGAATATTAGCAACTATTGGAGGGGCATTATACGGTTTAGATAAAAGCTTCAAGCCGTTTACTTATTTTAATAACATGCTTCCTATATTCGCAGCTGCTATAGTAGGTGGAATTGGAAATCCATTCGGTGCTTTTTTAGGAGGATATGTAATTGCTTTTTCTGAGATATTTTTAACCTATGCCTATAAAAAGTTTTTTATTTACATACTGCCTGAAAGCATGGAACCTGAAAGTTTAGTTCAGCTTTTATCAACTGATTATAAATTTGCGGTTTCATTTTCGATACTTGTAATAGTATTGCTTTATAGACCATCAGGAATATTCAAAGGAAAAGTATTGTGAGAAAGAATTTAAATGTAATCGCTGCATATAGTATTATGATGGCCTTAATAATATTGGTTGGAATTTTTCAATCTTGGAATATTGCATTATCTATCTTTAACCTCTGTTTAATATCTGCAGTTATGACTATGGGTGCAAATATTCAATGGGGCTATGCAGGATTAATAAATTTCGGAATTATGGGATACACAGCTTTAGGAGGACTAGCCGCAGTTTTAATTTCTGTTGATCCAGTTCAAGAAGCATGGAGTGCGGGAGGGTTTGATATACTAATGTCTCTCTGGCTTATTATAGCAATGGTATTAATTATAAGATTTATTTTAAAAAGATTTAATAAATCCAAAATGAGAACATACAGTATTGCTGTAATAATTATCTCAGGGATTTTATTAATAAGATTTTCAGCAGAGCCAGGTATAGAAGCTATTGAAGCGGTTAATCCAGCCAAGACTGGTTTTTTAGGTGGTTTTGGATTACCAATTATTTTTTCATGGGTTGTTGGTGCTTTTTTTGCAGGAGGTTTGGCGTTTATTGTTGGAAAAGTAGCCTTAGGCTTGAGAGCAGACTATTTAGCGATTGCTACCCTTTTAATATCAGAAATTGTTATTGCAATTATAAAACATGAGGACTGGTTAACTAGAGGTGTTAAAAATGTAATTGGCCTTAAAAGACCAGCCCCTTACGAAGTAGATCTTCAGTCAACAGATTGGTTTATAAATTTAGTAGAAAAGTTTAATTCTGGAAAATTAGAATTAATTTCTAATTTGTCTGATCGACAAGCTGCATTAAACCAAATTGTAATTGAAGGCTCTTCAGTCTTTGTAAAACTTTGCTACTCAGGATTATTTTTAACAGTAGTGATTATTTTATTAATCCTTACACAAAAGGCTCTTTATTCTCCATGGGGTAGGATGATGAGAGCTATTAGAGACAATGAGGAAGCAGCTAACGCTATGGGAAAAAATGTTGTTAAACAGCATTTATTAATTTTTATTTTAGGTTCAGCGATTGTCGGAATTGCAGGAGCAATGTTAGTCACACAAGATGGATTGTTTACCCCAGGAAGTTACAGACCTATGAGATATACTTTTTTAATTTGGGTTATGGTTATTGTAGGAGGAAGTGGAAATAATTTTGGAGCCATATTGGGTGGTTTTGCGGTTTGGTTCTTATGGATAGAGGCTGCTCCAATTGCTTTATTTTTAATAAACTTTTTTACTGCCGGAATGTCAGAAACTCATGCTTTTAAAATTCATTTAATAGAGAGTGTACCTTACTTTAGATTTTTAATGATGGGATTAGGCTTGTTAGTGATAATGAGGTATCGACCAAAAGGTATACTTCCTGAAAAAATAGAAATAAAATAAATAATTATGAAATATATTATATTAGGTGCTGCAATTGCTTGGGCCATGTACATGGCAGACAAGTATATGTTTTAAATAAAAAAAACCCCAATAACTCTCGCTACTGGGGTTTTATATAGGTAAAAATTATCTTTGTTTTTTAGTTTTAAATTTTCCACCTTTAATTTCTTGCTCTAAAAAAGAACCTTCAGCTTCACCAACTGCAGTAAATGCTACTCCGGTTGCACCTTCGTAGTTAATTTTTTTACCTTTAGCTAGTAAGTCTAAGCCTTTTTTAAGTTCACCTGGATAAATTTTAGTACCAGGTGCATTAGCAACATCCATTACGTTTTTTGCAATAGAAGATCTGTCAGCTGAATTTCCAGCTTGCATAGCTAAAACAATTAAAGCTGCTGCATCGTATGACTCACCTGTGTAAGGTCCAGAAGAGTCTATACCACTTGCTTTTGCAACATCAGCAAAAACACCAGCACCTTTTCCAGTAGAACCAGGCATAGATCCAAAAGATTTACTTAAATCTTTTCCAAATGCATCAACCAAAGATTGACCGATCATACCATCAGATAAAATAAATTTATCAAATGCACCAGAATCTAAAGATGCTTGGATGATTCCTTTTCCACCTTGATCAAGGTATCCGATTACAGCTACAGCGTCTCCACCAGCTGAAGCAAGTGTTGCAACTTCTGATGAATAATCAGCTTTACCGTCTTCGTGAGCAGTTACTGTCGTTACTTTAATGCCATGAGCTTTAACAGCTGTTTCGTATACGTCAGCTAAGCCTTTTCCATAGTCATTATTAGTGTAAGTAATAGCTACACTTTTAACTTTTCTATCTTTTGTAATATCTGCAAGGATTTGACCACCTCTAGCATCAGATGGAGCAGTTCTAAAGAAGTATCCATTATCATCTAGAGTTGTTAATCCTGGCGATGTTGCTGAAGGTGAAATCATTACTACACCGTTTGGTACAGCAACGTTTGATGCAATAGCACCTGTTACACCTGAACAATCAGCTCCCATAATAGCCGCTACACCTTGTGAAATAATTCCTTCAGCTGCTGCAGTCGCTGCTGCTGAGTCAACACAAGTTGAGTCTGCTCTTACTGGTTCAATTTTTTTTCCACCTAATAGCGAACCTGAGTCAGAAGCTTCTTTGAATGCAAGCTCTGCAGATGCTGCCATTGCTGGTGTAAGAGATTCAATAGGACCTGTGAATCCTAAGATAATCCCCATCTTGATAGCATGTCCGTCTGCCATTACGTTTGATCCAAAACTAGAAACAAACATAAATACAGCGATAAATAGTTTTCTCATTATCTTCCTCTATATTGTTAACAATTTATAAAAGCTAATTTAATTATGAATAATTTAAATATTCAATGACTAAATTATCTTATTTTAAAGCGCTTAATCGCAGGTAAATGATTTATCTAATTGAGAATGGATCTAGCGAAGGTTCATCAGATGTATAAAACCAGGTCGTTTTAACTCTTGTATAATCCTTAATAGAATCTATCCCAGCTTCTTTGCCGTATCCACTATCTTTTATACCTCCAAATGGAGCTGAAGGTGAGATTAACCTATAAGTATTAACAAATGTAATTCCAGCTCTTATTGCTTTCGAAACTCTCATGCCTCTTGATAAATTACTTGTATAAACACCAGATGATAATCCATATTGATTATCGTTCATTTTATTAATTACTTCATCTTCAGTATCAAATTTCATTACCGACAATACAGGACCAAATAATTCATTTTCTGCAGTAGGCAGATTATGATTATCACACTCAATAATTGTTGGAGGAAAGTAATATCCTTTATTAGAAAAAGAGTCTCTTTTACCACCACATTTAATCTTTCCACCTTGATCAATTGTGTCTTTTATATTTTTTTCAATTGTTTCTAATTGTTTAAAACTACTTAAAGGACCCATCTCAGTATCAAGATCCATCGGAGCTCCTATTTTTATTTTGGAAGCTCTAATAGAAAGTTTATCTAAAAATTCATTATAAATTCCATTTTGGATATAAAGTCTTGAACCTGCAATACAACTTTGCCCACTTGCTCCAAATATTCCAGCAGTTATTCCATTAATTGCATTTTCTTGTTCAGCATCATCAAATACAGCAACTGGACTTTTTCCTCCAAGCTCTAAACTTACTTCTGAGAGATTTTCTGCTGAATTTTTAACGATACGTCTTGCAGTTTCTGGTCCTCCGGTAAATGCAATTTTCTCTACAAGATTATGTGTTGTTAAAGTTTTGCCACATGGATCACCAAAACCTGTAATGACATTTACTACTCCTTTGGGTATTCCAGTTTTCTCAACAAGCTTTGCAAATTCAAATAAGACTGCAGGTGCAAGTTCTGAAGATTTTATAACAACAGTATTTCCCATTGCTAGTGCTGGTGCCAATTTAGTTGCTGTTAAAAACATTTGAGAGTTCCAAGGAATAATTGCAGCAACAACCCCGATAGGTATTCTTGTTGTTATCGCTTGGACATTTGGTTTATCTATTGGAAGGACTGTACCTTCAACTTTGTCAGCTAAACCTGCATAATAATCATAGTACTCCGCAATATAATTTGCTTGCTGTTTTGTTTCTCTAAAAAGTTTTCCAGTATCAATTGTTTCTATTTCACCCAGCATTTCAGCATTTTTCCTTAACTGATCACCAATTGCTCTTAAAAATTTAGCTCTGTCTCTTGGAAGTAATTTTGGCCATTCACCTTCAAAAGCTTTTTGCGCCGCTTTAACGGCTCTGTCAACATCCTTTGCGCTTGCTTCAGGTGCTATTGCCCACGGTTCATTGTTTTCAGGGTTTAAAGTCTCAAAAGTTTTTTTACTTTCAGAGTCTACCCACTCTCCATCAATAAACATTTTATATTTTTTAAGTTCAGGCATCATTTAAATGTTCCATTATTGCATTATTTACTTCATCTGCATATTCAATAGTAGTGAAGTGTTTCCCATTTTTAATTTCTAAATATTGTGAATTTTGAATATCTTTATTTAAATTTTTAGACATATTTGGAGTAGACCCTGTATCTTCTGAACCTACAATTATTAAGGTATTAGTTTTTATTTTTTTTACTTTTTCTGGGCTATCTTGATAATTCGCAAATAATTCGTAAGCTTTAATAAAATTCTCTTGGTCAACTCCCTCTTTGTTGAGAGTTATTAGGAATTCTTCATATAGGTCAGGATTTTTTTTAAGATAGTCATCAGAGAACCATCTTTTCATTGCCATTTGGGAAATAGGCATATTTTTTTTTGCTAAATTTACCCTATCAATTACTTTTTGCCTTTCATCGTTTGACCTTTTGTAAGTTGTAGAAATTAAAGTCAAAGAGTTTAAATATTTTTCATAGTTTGTAGCAAACTCAATTGAAACTAATGCTCCGATAGAAAAACCAATTAAATGAAATTTATCTATTTTCAAATTCTCAATCAAAACTAATAATTGGCCAGCAAGTTTTTTCATTGTTAGTATATTCTCACTAAAAGGTGTCTTGCCATGCCCTAAAAGATCATATGTTACAAAAGATTTATTTTTAAAAAAATCAATTTGGGGTTTCCACATTGATTGATTTAATCCAAGTCCATGTATAAAAATTATTGGAACTGAATTTTTATTATTAAAATAATAATGATTTTGATTTCTATCAAAAGTATAAAGCATTTTTTAATTTTTAATGCCCATCTCTTTCATATCTTGATATCTATCACCTGTTCTTGCATGAGCTCTTCCACTTGAAGCACCTCCTATAGCTATTACAACTTCGTCATCAAATGGTGCATCATGAATTGTGAACTCATGAGTTAAATAGTATGGTCTTAAACCAGAGTCTGTTTTGTGCATCATTGGAATTGATATTTTTGAACCTGCTGGCCCTCTCGTATTTGTAAAACTTAAATAAGATGTACCACCTACAGCATCTCTAAATTTATTCCCAAATCTTAAAGTGTGTATAAATGCTGATGCGTGCTCTATCTCTCCATTTAATCCAACAATTCCAGCTTTTCCATATGCAAGAATTTTATCAGGTGAACCCATCTCTTTAATCAATTCAGGCACAAGCATATCTCCAAGTTTAGGAGCTAAATCTAAAATAGTTGGTCTAAGGTCTTCAACAAATCCTTGCCCATGCCATGGATTTTTAAATACTGCAGCTACAGAAACTAATAAAACTGGCTCCTTAGCTTTTTTTCCACCCTCAATAAAAGTTTTGTCTACAAATTTAGTAAACTTTCTTATTTCTAAATTCATTAACTTGCTTTTTCTATATTAGAACTGTCTAAATTTATTTTTGGAATTACTTCATCATTAAATAATTTAATGCTTCTCATACAAGCTTCATGTTCTATTCCAGGAAAGTTAGACCAAACTTGTAGATTTTGTAAATTTAACTCTGATTTTAGTTCATTAATTTTATTAACAACATACTCTGGAGTACCAAACAATAAATTTCTTTTATGTAAAAATTCATAATTTAATAAATCTAATTTATGTTTTGTTTCTGGCAATTCTTCACCTGGGTCCATATGATTGCCCAACCCTCGCCAATGACAGACCCATCTCATATAATTTATAATATGTTCACCTGCTAATTTTTCTGCTTCTTCCATTGTTTCTGCAACAAACATATCTCTAACTAAAGATATACCTTCACCTAAGGGAACTTCTCTGTTCTCTGCTTTTGACTTTGCATCTCTGAATATCTCAAATCTTTTTTTAAGAGCTTTAACAGTAGGTATCCACATAATAGTGTTCAAACCATTTTGTGCAGCCCATTCAATTGATCTTGCACCATCTACTACTTGCCAAATTGGTGGGTGTGGGTTTTGTTTAGGTTTTGGGACCACACTTATTTTTTTCATCTCATTTGTTTCAATGTCTACAAATTTTTTGTTTGGAGGACTCATGTCGTGTTGCCAAACAAAATTTGGTGATGGATAAGTATAGAATTCACCTTTATGACTAAAAAATTCCTCAGTCCATGCTTTTTTCATTATTGTAAGAGACTCTTCAAACAGTCTAAAATTTTTTGCTTGGTCCTTTAGATCGGCTTCTTTATTTAAATTCATTGCCTCTCTTCCATAAATTCCTCTCCCAATACCAACTAGAGCTCTTCCATTTGATAATTGATCTAATAAAGCAATGTCTTCAGCCAGTCTTAAAGGGTTATGAAAAGTAATAACATTGCATGCTTGTCCAATTTTTATTTGTTTAGTTCTAGCAGCTGCATCAACACCCATCATTAATGGATTAGTGCACGACTCCATACCTTCGTGATTAAAATGATGCTCGGTATACCAAATAGAGTCCCAATTATTTTTATCACAATAAGTTGTTATCTCTTTTGTTTCATCTAGTAATTGTTTATAGGGTTTATGATCCCAGTTAGTGGTGTTACAAAAATATCCAAACTTCATTCGAACCTCCTTAAATAATTAAATCTAAGACGATTGATCCCACTTTCGTAAATATGAATTTAACGACGAGTTATGTATCGTTCTATACTTGAACCTTATTATTAGTGAAGTAGAGTTTCAATATAATTTTACGATCTTCTTAAAGGTGTTTTTGAAGCAATATATTGATCTCTAGCTTTTTCCCTTACATAAATATAAATCCCAGCAGCTATAATACAAGCAACACCTAAAAATGTTCTTAAAGATGGAATTTCATTGAATAATAAAAACCCAGGTATCATAGACATAATAATTAGAGAATATTCAAAAAGTGATACCACAGATGGAGATGCAACAATATAAGCAGAAAAAATGCATACAAATGCAATAGAAGCAACAAAACCAAAAAATAAAATAAACTTCCAAGTATACTCAATATTTGAAAACCATTCTCTAAAAATAAACTGAGTTGTTGAATCAAAATTCGAATTATTAAATTGGCCATTCCCCATAAAAATAAAAATTATTACACACAAGGCTATAGCAATGAGATAAAAATAAAATAATTGTGTATTAACATCATCTTTATCAGAGGTATATTTTGTAATAGTCATAGAAGCTGCATAAAAAAAAGCAGAGAAAACTGGTAATAAATTTTTATATTCAAAGTTAGAAAAATCAGGATTTAAAACTATATAAACTCCAATAAAACCAAATATAATTGCAGACCATCTTCTAATTCCAATAAATTCTTTCAAAAATACTTTTGCAAAAATTGACACAAAAAATGGAGAGGAAAAAAAAAGTGCGTTAGCAGTTGCTAGTGGCATATATGTTAATGAGATAAAAAAAGCAGAAAACGCAATAAAGTGTAGTAAAACTCTTAATACTGTTAAAGAAGGATAGTAAGTTTTTAGTGAAACTTTCTGATTTCTAAATTTTATATATCCAAACAGTAAAATGGCTGCAACAAAATATCTTCCAAAAAATATTTCATAAAGTGCTGCCTGTTCATAAATAAATTTAATCAATGCATCCTGCATTGAAAAAAATGTCATTGCAGTAACAATTAAAATAATACCTTTAGGATTATTATTGGTGCTCATTGGGCACCTATATCAAATTATTAGAATTTGTAATATTTAATTATTTCTTTAATTTTGAGGAAAAAAGAAGATCATTAGATACAAATTTAGTTTTATTATCCTCAATAAACTTATCCATTAATTTTAACTTTTCTTCTTCAAATTCAGTTACTTTTCTCTGGTTTAAATCTATATATAGAGATATCCACTCTATGTTTGCTGATATTTTTTTTTCACTTTTTTCAATCATCTCCATTTTTATATGAAGCCTTTTCTTGTCATGATCAAAATAAGTCATATGAATATCTATTTCCTCACCTTGCTTTACTTCTCGTAAATATTTAGTGTTTGTTTCAACAACCATAGTACTTCTATTTAAATCTTTTGCTGCACTTTCTCCCATTTTAAATTTTTCAAGTGCAACCTCCAAGGCCTGATCAAATATTAGAACATAGTAAGCCATATTCATATGATTGTTATAGTCAACCCACTCTTGTTTAACTGAAAAACTTTTTAATAACATTTAAAAATACTTTAAATTAACTCTCTTTTTTTTTATTTTTTGTAAAAACAATTAAAATTACCCCAATTATAATTATTGCTCCACCGATAAATAATTCTTGAGTTGGTTTTTCTCCAAGTAGAAAAATAGCTGCCAACAATCCTGTTGGTGGAATACCCATAGTTACAATTGGAAGTACTTTGTATAAAGGATTATTTTTTAAAACATAATAGAAGCAACCATAAGTAATTGGCTGCATTATAAAACCAATATAAATTGCAATAATCCAATGTTCAAATTTAGCATTGCTTAAATAATTAATTGTATTTCCGTCAAATATTGAGGAAAAAACTATTAAAATTGGTGCTGAAAATAATGCTAACCATGCAACCAAAGCCAATGGATTAATTTCTTTACTCAATGGTTTAACCAATACTTGACCAAGTGCCCAAGTTGCTGAACCTATGATAGTAAGACCAATACCAATAAACTTTCCATCTAAATTAGGAGATCCTGTTAAAATATAAACACCGACAAAAGCAATACTTATACCAATTAAAGCTCTTACTGTCGGCTTTTCTCTAAGCATAAAATAAGCAAATATAACTCCAAAAGGAACTTCTGTTTGAACAAGAAGAACAGCAGCAGAGGCATCAATTAAATTTAATCCAGAGTAGGTAATACTATATTGCAAAGTATTTGCTATGAATGATGCTATAAATATTTTTTTTAAATAGCCTCTAGGTATTGGAAACCACCAAATCAAAATAGATGCAGCAAACATAAATCGTAATCCCATCAATAAAACTGGTGGAAAAGATTCAAATGCAGGCTTTGCAATAACGAAACCAAAACCTAAAAAGATAGGAACTAAAGATGCAACAAAGGTGTCTTTTATGTTCATGTCGTTATTTTTTAATATTAATGATTATTAAAGAACTTCTGATATATTCACCTTTTAAAATATGAATTCAACAAAAATAGATCCTAAATTTGTAAGTAAATCAAATCCAAGAGTCGGCCTGATAGCACTTGCAAGCGACTATATGATTGAAAAGGATTTTATAAACGTAATTAAAGATAAAGATATTGATTTTTTTGTAAATCGAATTGAAAGTTACAATCCATTAACAAAGGAAAACCTAATTAAAATGTCAGAAAAAGTTACAGAGGTTACAAAAGATATTTTACCAGATCAAGATCTAGATTGTGTAGTTTATGGTTGTACCTCAGGAACTATTGCTGCTGGACATACATCAATTGAAAAAAAAGTAAAGGCAGCAAAACCAAAAGCAGATGTAACCACACCAAGTACAGCTGCAATTACAGCGCTTAAAAAAATGAACATTAATAAAATGTGTTTATTTACACCTTATAGTAAGAAATTAAATGATGAGGTTTTGGAGTATTTTAAAAGTGAGGGTTTTGATATTACATCTAATGCATATTTTGATATCGAGTCTGATCTTGATATTGGTAAAGTTGATCAAAATTATTTGTATGAAGTATTATCTAACATTGATTTAAATAATGCAGATGCTCTGTTTGTTTCATGTACAGCTCTTCCAGTTTTAACCATCATAGATAAATTAGAAAAAAAATTAAATACAACGGTTTTATCTAGTAACCAGGCATTGATTTGGGATACCCTTGTTAAAATAAATAAAAATAATTCAGTAAGGGGATTTGGTAAATTATTCCAAATAAATTGATGTATTTTACAAAAGAAGAATACAAACAGAGACTAAAGAAAGTTCAATCTATGATGCAAGACAAAGGGATTGAACTTTTAATCTCTCATGACACTAATAACCTAAATTATTTAACAGGTTATGATGCATGGTCTTTTTATTATGCACAGTGTGCTATTGTACATGTTAATGCAGAAGAACCACTGTGCTTTGTAAGAGCTCAAGATTCAGGTGGAGCTTACTTAAAAACTTATTTAAAAAATGAGAACATAATAGCTTACGATGAGTCTTATATTCATACCTGGCCAAAACATCCTTATGATTACTTAGTTAACATTATTAAAGAGAGAAAGTGGGACAAACTATCAATTGGTGTAGAGATGGATGCACATTATTTCACAGCATTTTGTTATGAAAAAATTAAATTAGGTCTTCCTAACGCTAAAATAAAAGACAGTGATCGTTTGGTCAATTGGGCAAGACTGGTAAAATCAGACACTGAAATAACTTATATGAAATCTGCTGCAAAAATTTCTGAAAAAGGAATGAAAACTGCAATGGAAGTAATTAATCCTGGTGTAAGGCAGTGTGATGCTGTTGGAGAAATCCAAAAATCATTATTTTATGGAACTGAGGAATTTGGGGGAGAATATGCAAGTATTGCAACTTTAGTACCAACAGGAAAAGGAACTTCAGCATCTCACTTGACCGCATCCCAAGATAAATTTGTTGAAGGGGAAGCTACAATAATTGAGTTATCAGGAACTTATAAAAGATATCACGCTCCAATGGCTCGAACAGTTTTATTAGGAAAACCTGACCAAAGAAAAATAGATACTATGAATAAAACTATTGAGGCTTTGAACTCTGGCATTAGTGCTATCAAACCTGGAAATACTGCTGATAATGTTGCCCAGGCATTTTGGAAAATTTTAGATAAATATGGAATAGAAAAAAAATCTAGAACAGGATATTCAATTGGAATTGGCTATCCTCCAGATTGGGGCGAACATACTCTTAATATTTATAAAGGCGATATGACTGTTCTAGAGCCTAATGTCTGTTTTCATATGATAGCAGTGATGCAATTTGGTGACTGGGGCGTAGAAGCCTCTGAAGCGATTAGAGTTACTGATAATGGCTCAGAGTTATTCTGTAATTTCCCAAAAGAACTTCATATTAAGAGTTAATTAGCTATTGAATTCTATTACCACAAATGTTTTATATTCACCTTTATGTCTAAAAATCCAGAATTCGTTAAATTTGATAAAGTTGATAAAAGCTATGATGGTAAAGTTTTAGTTGTTAAAGATCTTCAATTAGATATTGCTGAAGGTGAATTCATTACCATGCTTGGTCCCTCTGGATCTGGCAAAACAACTTGTCTGATGATGCTCGCTGGTTTTGAAACTCCTACAAATGGTGAAATTTTATTAGATGGAAATATAATTTCTAACATACCACCTCACAAAAGAGGGATTGGAATGGTCTTCCAAAATTATGCACTATTTCCACATATGACTGTTTATGAAAATCTAGCTTTCCCTTTAAGAGTAAGAAAAATTGAAAAAGATGAAATTGACAAAAAAGTTGATAAAGCTTTATCGATGGTTTCATTAAATGGATTTGAAACAAGAATGCCAGGACAATTATCAGGAGGACAACAACAAAGGGTAGCTGTAGCTAGAGCTTTAGTTTTTGATCCAGCGGTAGTTTTGATGGACGAACCTTTAGGTGCTTTGGATAAAAATTTAAGAGAGAGTATGCAATATGAAATTAAACATATCCATGAGAGCATAGGAGTAACTGTAGTTTATGTTACTCATGACCAAAGCGAAGCATTAACAATGTCAAATAGGATTGCAGTTTTTAATGATGGAAAAGTTCAACAGTTATCAAGCCCTGCAGAACTTTATGAAAAGCCAGTGAATTCATTCGTTGCAGAATTTATAGGTGAAAATAACACATTTAATGGTGAAGTATCAGATATTTCAGGTGATGAATGTAAAGTTAAGTTATCTAATGCTGAAATATTATCTAATGCTATTTCTGTAAAATCTAAAGGAGAGAAAACAACTGTGTCTCTAAGGCCAGAGAGAGCTTTAATCGAACCAACTGAAAAAATGGATAATATGTTTAGTGGCAAGATAGAAGAGGTAATTTATCATGGAGATCATACGAGGGTAAGAGTTAATTTATTAGGTAACCCAGAATTTATTTTAAAAGTGCCTAATTCCACATCTAATTTAGAGCTTAAGGTTAGCCAAGAAATAAAAATTGGCTGGAATAGTTATGACGCAAGAGCTTTAGACCCAAAATAAACAATCAATTCACAAAGTATAAGCAAGAATATGAACATTATAAGCTGTTGACTCTTAATAGTCATTTTGGTGTAATTTGCTTATATAAATTAATTTATATTAAACGTTTAAACGGAGGAATAATGAGAAAATTAAGTAAATTGTTACTTGCTCTTTCTTTTGTTGTATCTGTAACTTCTTCAGCCTTTGCTGTTACTGTAGCATCTTGGGGCGGAGCATATACAGACTCTCAAAAGCAAGGGTATGGTGATCCAACAGCAGCAGCTCTAGGAGTTGATATCAACTGGGTTGACTATTCTGGAGGATTATCAGAGATCAAAGCACAAAAAGAGGCGGGTGCTATAACTTGGGATATTATCGATGTATTTGCATTTGATACTATTAATGGTTGTGACGAAGGTATATTTGTTAAATTTGATTTTGACAAAGACTTCCCAGCAGCTCCAGATGGAACACCTGCAAGCGAAGACTTCTTCGCTCCAATGCCAAGTGAGTGTGCAGTAGGAAACATTCTGTACTCTTGGAACTATGCTTTTGATACAAGAGCTTTTGATGGTAAAGAACCAAAAACTATCAAAGACTTTTTTAACACTAAAAAATTTCCAGGTAAAAGAGCAATCTACAAAAGTGCTCTTACAAATCTAGAAATTGCTTTAGCTGCTGACGGCGTAAATATGGGTAAAGGTGGAGAATTACTTTACAAAAAGCTTGAAGAAGAAGGCGGTGTTGACAGAGCAATGAATAAAATTAAAGAACTTTGTACAGATCCAAATGGTGGATGTGTATTCTGGTCTGCAGGTGCTCAACCACCAGAACTATTAGTTGCTGGTGAAGTTGTTATGGCAACTGGTTGGAACGGAAGATTCTTTAACGCAGAAGTTGGTGAAGGCGCTCCAATTAAGCAAGTATGGCATGGTCAAGGTCTTGACTATGAGTATTTTGCATTAGTTAAGGGTGGACCAGATGAAGCAAATGCTAAAAAAGCTTTAGCTATGATGACTAACACTGAAATGTTAGCGGGTAGTGCGAAGTACATTGCATATGCTCCATACAGATTATCATCTTTAGAAATTATCAAAGCTAATGAGCCTTGGTACAAAGATGGTAAAACTGAAATGATGCCACAAATGCCAACAGCTCCTGCAAATACTAAGAAATATTTCTTAGTTGATCCTTTCTACTGGGCAGATAATGGAACAGAGATTGGTGAAAAATGGGAAGCTATGAAAGCAGGCTTATAATTTCAGTTTTAAACACTGAATTAATATAATATATTTAGGGCGGTTATTAATTAACCGCCCTTTTTTTTTATGAGCTCAGAAACAAAACAAATTTTAACTACTGACGGAATTCCACTTGAGGTCAGTCTAAAAAAGGCAGAAAAGAAGAATAAAATTAAAGCCTTTCTTCTTGTTGCTCCATTACTGTTATTCTTATTCATTACATATGTTTTTCCAATTGGTGAGATGTTTACAAGAAGTGTAGACGATAAAATGATTACTAATATGCTTCCTAAAACCTTTAAAGCGATGGAAAAATGGGACGGAAAAGAATTACCTCCAGAAGAAGTTTTTTCTGGCTTCTATTCAGACTACAAGGTTTTAATTGAAAACCAAACACAAGGAAAACTTGGTCAAAGATTAAATAAAGAAAAAAATGGTTTTAACTCCATCACTAAAAAATTAATGAGACAAATTAAAAGAAATAAAATTGATGAAAGTCAAAGTATCAAAGAACAAATAATGAAGGTTCATAAAAGATGGAGAGATGTTGAATATTGGCAAGCGATTAAACGAACTGCCCCTCCTTACACTATGGCAAAATATTTAAAAGGTATGGACATGTACTTTGCGGCTGACGGCAGTATTGCACAAGTAGATGAAGATAGACGAATACACAGAATACTTTGGTTAAGAACCCTAGAAATAGCATTGTTTGTAACAATTTTCTGTTTTTTGATGGGTTATCCAATAGCTCATTTACTTGCAACATTGCCAATGAAATACAGCAATCTTTTAATGATATGTGTACTATTACCTTTTTGGACTTCGTTACTCGTAAGAACTGCCAGTTGGATGATTTTATTGCAGCAACAGGGAGTAGTAAATGATTTCTTTGTAATGATTGGTCTTGTTGCAGACGATAACAGACCAGAGATGATGTATAATAAAGTTGGCACCTATGTTGCAATGACACAAATATTATTACCATTTATGGTTCTTCCACTTTACAGTGTCATGAAAACAATATCTCCAAGTTTGATGAGAGCTGGAAAATCTTTAGGTGGAACTCCATTTGTTGCATTTTGGAAAGTTTATTTTCCATTAACTATTCCAGGTATTGGTGCAGGATGTTTGTTAGTATTTATTTTAGCAATTGGTTATTATATTACTCCAGCATTAGTTGGAGGTGCCTCAGGCACTTTAATTAGTAATCAAATTGCGTATCATATGAAAACTACATTGGATTGGAGTTTTGCATCTGCAATGGGTTTAATGTTGTTATCAGGAGTTTTAGTAATTTATTGGATTTATAACAAATTAGTAGGAGTTGATAATATTAAGTTAGGTTAATTATGGCATTACCAAGTTATACTGAAACACGATATAGAATTTGGCATTATTTTTATATTGCTATTTGCACCTTTGTTTTTTTCTTTTTAATTGCACCTCTATTTGTAATTTTTCCTTTATCATTTAATGCAGAAGAATTTTTGGTTTTTTCTGAAGGAATGAAAAGACTTGATCCTGAAGCTTTCTCATTTAGATGGTATCACGAAATGGTTTATGGAACAAAAAATCCATGGGGGCTAGCTGCTAAGAATAGTTTTATAATTGCAATATTTGCAACCATTGGATCAATTATTTTAGGTACACTTGCTGCTTTAGGGCTAAGCAGTAGACATATGCCGTATAAAGGTTTGATTATGGCAGTTTTAATTTCTCCAATGATTGTTCCATTAATTATATCTGGAGTAGCTATTTTCTTTTTCATGGCAAAAGTTGGTTTAGCTGCAACACACACAGGAATAGTTATGGCACATATTATATTGGGCACCCCATTTGTTGTGATAACCGTTACTGCAACACTTTCAGGTTTTGATCATAGTGTAACTCGAGCAGCTTCAAGTTTAGGGAGTAACCCATTTAATACATTTATGAAAATTACATTACCTCTAATACTTCCAGGTGTAATTTCAGGAGGATTGTTTGCGTTTGTTACATCATTTGATGAAGTTGTTGTTGTATTATTTTTGGCAGGATTGGAGAATACAACTATTCCAGTTCAAATGTGGACAGGTTTAAGAGAGCAGCTAAGTCCAACTATTCTCGCAGTTGCAACATGTTTAATTATTTTATCTACTTTAATTTTAGTCACAGCAGAATTATTAAGAAGAAGATCTGAGAGATTAAGAGGAATAAATAGATAATTTACCTAAATAAACTTTTCATATATAGAACTTAGTGTGGAAATCAAAAAAGTAGTTATTATTGGATCAGGTACAATGGGTAGCGGAATTGCTGCTCATTTATGTAATGCAAATGTTCCAGTAACATTGTTGGATTTAACTACTGATATAAGCTCCAATGCGAGAGATAGAATTTTTAAATCAAGACCACCATTACTGATAGACAAATCTCAAATTAATAACATTAAAGTAGGAAATATTTCAGATGACTTTGATACAGTTAAAGAAGCTGATTGGATAGTTGAAGCAGTTGTTGAACGTATAGATATTAAGCATCAGATATATGATAAAATATTTAAGTCTAGAAAAGATGGTGCTATAGTCTCCTCAAACACATCCTCAATTCCAATAAAAGTACTTTCACAGAATTTAACTAACGAACAAAAAAAAGATTTTTGCATTACACACTTCTTTAATCCCGTTCGATATATGGGATTATTAGAAATTGTTAAAAATGAAAATAATGATTTAAAAAAAATAAATTCACTTCAAAAATTTTGTGAGATTGAGCTTGGTAAAGGGGCCATAGTCTGTAACGATACTCCAGGTTTTTTAGGAAATAGGGTCGGTGTATATGCTATGCAAATAGCAATGACTGAGGCTTTCAAAATGAAATTAACTGTTGAAGAAGCTGACGCAATTTTTGGAAGACCAATGGGAATTCCTAAAACAGGAGTTTTTGGACTTTATGATTTAATTGGCATTGATTTAATGGCCGATGTATTAAAAAGTTTTATAAAAGAGCTACCTGAAACTGACAAATTTCATGAAGTTGCACAAGAAATTCCTCTAATTAAAAAACTAATTGAAACTGGTTATACTGGTCGAAAAGGTAAAGGTGGCTTTTATAGAATAAATAAAGATGGGGACACAAAAATTTTAGAGGCCCTAAATCTAGAAACAGGAGATTATTCACCTAGCAAAAAAATCGATATTAAATCTGAAAAAGTTGATCTTAAAAAATTAATTAATCGAGATGACAAATATGGAAAATATGCTTGGTCAGTGATTTCAAAAATAATTAAGTACTCATCTTCATTAGTTCATGACATTACAGATGAGTTTAATGATATTGATGAAGCAATGAGACTTGGTTTTAATTGGTCTAAAGGACCTTTTGAAATGTTGGAAGAAATTGGAGTAAAAAACTTTTTTAATAAAATAGATAATTATGGTGGGAATAAATTTTTAGAGAATCTTGCTAAATCAAAAAATGAAAATTTTTATGGAGAAAGGCAAAAATATACTAAAATTGAAACATTAGGAAAGGTTAAGAGGAAGGCCCAAAGTATTGATGGAAATAGCTCTGCTCAAATTTATAAATTTAAAGACTATAATATCGTTGAGTTTACCACTAAGGCAAACGCTCTAGATTATGACTCTATGGATGCTTTAAAAAAAGCAACTGACAAACCTTTAATTATTATTAATGAAAGTATGCAATTCTCTGCAGGAGTAAATCTAAGCTATACGATGAATTTTGCAAATAAAAGAGATTTTAAATCTATTGAAAAATTCATTAAATATTTTCAAGAAACTTGTAAAGAACTTAAGTATTCAAAATATCCTGTGATATCTGCACCTTCAGGTTTAACTTTAGGAGGAGGCTTTGAAGTTCTTGTGCAAAGTAATTTTGTTGCATCGCACACGAATATTGTAATTGGTTTAGTTGAGACAATAGTTGGATTGATCCCTGCTGGTGGTGGTTGCAAAGAAATGTTGGCAAGATGGCAAAGTACAGAAGAAAGTAAAAATGATCCAAATTTTGCTCCATTAAAAGTTTTTGACATTATTGGTTATGGTAAAACAGCAACTTCGCCAGTGGAGGCAGTGCCTTTAAAATATCTTAAGCCAGAAGACAAAAAAATAATGAATAGAAATAGTTTACTCGAAGCATCAAAACAAATTTTAGATGAAAACCGAGAATTTAAATCGCCATCTGAATTAGTATTTAATTTGCCAGGTGAAAGTGTTAGGGGCGAAATGCACAAAGTTTTAGACAAACTTTACAATGATAAAGTTATACTTGATCACGGCATGGTAGTTGCTAAAGAATTAGCATATGTACTAAGTGGTGGAGATACATCAATAGACAAACAACTTTCAGAAGACGATTTGTTTAAATTAGAGCTAGATGCTTTTATGAAACTTATTGAAACCCCTAAAACTCAGGAAAGAATAAAGCATACTCTTGCAACTGGAAAACCTTTAGTTAATTAGTTTTCTAATAATTGAAATTCTTTAATATAATCAGGCCGTAATACATAATCTGTTTTATTACCAACTTTAATTTTTTTTAAAGCGTCCAAGCCAAATATTACTTTACCAACTGGTGTATATTCTCCTTGGTATAAAGGAATATCTTTTAAGATAATAAAGAATTCACTATCCTCAGTATCAAATTCCCCTCTGGCCATAGCAACAGTTCCTGCTTCAAACTTGTAATCAGTACTTAATTCTGATTTTAATTTACCAAGCTTGGACGTACCACTTCCAATTTTAAAATAGTTTATATTATCATGATAACCAAACTCAAGATCACCTGCTTGGACTAAAGTATTTTCTATAACACGATAAAATGCTGAATTATTATACAAACCTGAATTAACAAAATATTTAAATCTTTCAACCGATTTAGGTGAAACTTTAGGATAAAGTTCAATTGCAACTTTCCCACACTCAACATCCATAATAGCTAAATTTTTTGGATCACTAATTTTAAGTTCATCTAATTCAAGTTCTTTTACAAACAAACATTTATTTTTAATCAAATAAAAAGA
>CACKYY010000009.1 GCA_902604525.1 uncultured Pelagibacteraceae bacterium
TGCATTTTTTCAAATTATTGCCTTAATTTTTTGACCAATATGATTTATATCTATTTAAGTAAATGTTATGGGAATTCACTACGATTATAAGTCAACCAAAGGTAATAAGCTTATGGAAAAGCAAGCTAAAAGAGAAAAGAAGCTTGCGGAAAAAAAAGCTAAACGTTTAGCAAAAGAAGGCCCAAAACCAGAAGATACAAAAATAAAAGCTTTAGATCCCAACAAGCCAATATCTTTAGATTTTTTGACAAATCCAAACAAAGAATGAGTTCTAAAGATAAAAATGAGCGTTTAAGTCAAGCTCTTAGAAAAAACCTGAAAAAAAGAAAGATTTTCCAAAAAAAAACTAAGAAAAAAAATAAATAATGTCAGTTCTCTCAGATAAATGGATTAGAAAAATGTCCAAAGAATACAACATGATTTCACCTTTTGAGGAAAAACAAATAAGAGGTGAGTGTATTTCTTATGGACTTTCTTCTTTTGGTTATGACGCAAGAGTATCAGAAGAGTTTAAAATTTTTACAAATGTTAATTCTGAGATTGTTGACCCTAAAAATTTCAAACCAACAAATTTTGTGACCAAAAATTTATCTGAATGTATTATTCCGCCAAATTCATTTGTTTTAGCAAGAACTGTTGAAAAGTTTAAAATTCCAAATGATGTATTGGTCATTTGTCTTGGTAAATCAACATATGCAAGATGTGGGATCATTGTAAATGTAACCCCATTAGAGCCTGGGTGGGAAGGATATGTTACACTTGAATTTTCGAACACCACACCTTTACCTGCAAAAATTTATGCAAACGAAGGTGTTGCACAATTTATTTTCTTAAAAGGAAATGAAAAACCAGAAGTGACTTATGCAGATAGAAAAGGAAAGTATATGGGTCAAACTGGGGTAACATTACCTAAAGTATAAATATGCAAAGACTAGAGGTTCTTGGAGCGAATAAGCTCAAGGGACAAATAAATATTTCAGGATCGAAAAACGCATCACTACCAATTTTGGCAGCGACATTGCTTTCAAAAAATAAAATAACTTTAAAAAATTTACCAAAAGTTAAAGATATAGAGACAATGATCAATTTACTTCAATCATTGGGGTCAATTACCAAATTTACTAAACAAAGTCTTGTTATAGATAATTCTAAACAAAAAAAAGTTTTTGCATCTTATAATTTAGTAAAAACCATGAGAGCTGGAATATTAGTGCTTGGTCCATTACTTGCTAAGTTTGGCAACGCAAAAGTTTCACTACCAGGTGGTTGTGCAATTGGTACTAGACCTGTTGATATCCATCTTAAAGCATTATCAAAACTTGGAGTTAAATTTAAAATTTTAAATGGATATGTTTATGCTAATGCTCCAAAAGGACTAGTAGGTACAACCATAAGTTTCTCAAAAATATCTGTTGGCGCTACAGAGAATTTAATTATTGCTGCTTGCTTTGCAAAAGGAAAAACTATTTTAAAAAATTGCGCAATTGAACCTGAAATAAAAGATTTAGTTAATTTTTTATTAAAAATGGGTTGCAAAATTAAATGGATTGGTAAACGTTCAATAAAAATCTCTGGAGTAAAGCAAATTAAAGACATTAGTTATTCAGTTATGTTTGATAGAATTGAAGCTGGAACATATTTGATTGCGGCAGCATTGACGGAGGGAAACTTACAAATAAAAAATGTGATACCTAAAATAATCAAAACCGAAATTGATATTTTAAAGAAAATTGGTGCTAAAATAAAAGTTAATCACAATAAGATAAACATCTTGGGCAATAAAAAGATAAAAAATTTAGAAATTAAAACAGCTCCGTATCCAGGTTTTCCAACTGATTTACAGGCCCAAATAATGGTTTTGTTGTGCAAAGGAAATAAAAAATCAATAATAAAAGAGGATATTTTTGAAAATCGATTTATGCATGTTGCTGAACTAAACCGTATGGGTGCACAAATTTTAACTAAAGGAAACAAAGCTGTTGTTCAAGGAAACATAAATTTTGCACCTGCTGAATTAATGGCTACAGATTTACGAGCATCAGTTTCGCTAGTCCTTGCTGCTTTAACAGCTAAGGGAAAATCAATTATCAATAGAATTTATCATTTAGATAGAGGTTATGAAAATATAGAAAAAAAATTAAAAAAGGTTGGGGCAAAAATACGCCGAGTAAACTAATGGAAAAAAAATATCTAGCAAAAATTATTGCAAACGATCAAGAGGGTTTACAAATGATTTCTGCATGCAGTGCTGGCGCAAAGGTAAAGGTTCTTGATATAAAATATCTTGCATTAAATAAAGTATTTTTGCTCTCAATAGAGCGCACAAAAGTCGAATCTGGCCATGAAAATAAAAAAATCAATAGTATTTGTAGGTTTGATTTCGTTGACAAAGTAAAATCTAAAAATATAGATCAGTCAAATCAGGAATTAGTTTTAGAATTAATTGGAATTGATTATTTGAAAAATAATACTGATTATGAAATAAGCTTAATTTTCAGTAATAATGCGCACATTGCTTTGACTACAGAAACAATTGAAGTAAGACTAGAAGATCAAAATGAAATTAGGGACTAATGAAAATATTAAATAATAATAATAAGAATTTTAATAATTCTTTAAATAAATTACTTTTACAGCGAAAAAAAAAGGTTCAATCTAGTTCTATTTCAGTGACCAGTATTGTTAGGGATGTTAAAAAAAATGGTGATAAAGCTTTATTGAAATACGAAAAAAGGTTTAATCAAAACATAACTATTATTCCTAAGTCAACTCAAATTAATAATTCAATAAAATCTTTAAATCAAAAAGTAAAAAAAGCAATTGATATTGCTTACAATAGAATTTACAAATTTCATTCTCTACAAAAATTCAAAAATATTTCGTTTATCGATAAGTTTAAAAATAAACTTGAATATAAATATTTACCAATAGACTCTGTTGCAATATATGTTCCAGGTTCTTCAGCATCTTATCCATCAAGTGTTTTAATGAATGCTGTTCCAGCAATTGTTGCTGGTGTTAAAAGATTAATAATGATTAACCCTGGTTTTAAAGGGAAGCAAAATCCAGCAGTTTTGTACGCAGCAAGAAAATGTAAAATAAAAGAAATTTACTCTATAGGTGGCCCCTCTGCAGTTGCAGCTGCTGCTTACGGAACAAAAAAAATTAAAAAGGTTGATAAAATTGTTGGTCCTGGAAACGCTTATGTGGCTGCAGCAAAAAAAGAGGTTTTCGGAGATGTTGGGATTGAAGGTATGATAGCTGGCCCTTCAGAGGTAACTATTGTTTGTGATAAATTTTCAAATCCTGAATGGGTTGCAAGTGATCTAATTGGTCAAGCAGAACACGATGATCTTGCTCAATGTATTTTAATTTCAAAAGATAAAAAATTGTTAGAAAAAGTAAAAATTGAATTAATTAAACAATTAAAAAAAATTCCAAGAGCATCTATGGCTAAAAAGAGTTTGAATAATAATGGAATTTTGATGTATGTAAATTCAGATAAAAAAATTATTGAGATTGTAAATAAAATTGCACCAGAGCATTTAGAGCTAAATATCCAAAATTATAAATCTTATGTTTCTAAAATTAGAAATGCTGGATCTATATGTTTAGGAAAATACGCTGTAATGGCAATGACAGATTATAATGTTGGTTCTAATCACGTTCTGCCGACAAATGGATCTGCAAAATATTCTAGTGGAATTAGTGTGAATGAATTTTATAAAAGAATTTCTTACATAAACCTATCAAAAAAGGGTATTGAAAGTCTTGGACCATCAGCTATAACACTTGCAAACTATGAAGGGTTGGTCGGACATGCTCAATCGGTAATAAAAAGAATTAGGAGAAAATAAATTTGTCAAAACAGGACTTACTGGAATTTAAAGGTAAAGTAATTGATCTACTTCCAAACGCTATGTTTAGAGTTAAGTTAGAAAATGGACATACAGTTACAGCTCATACAGCAGGTAAGTTAAGAAAAAACAGAATTAGAGTTCTTCAAGGTGATAACGTGACTGTAGAAATGACACCTTATGACCTAACAAAAGGCAGAATAATCTTTAGAGGTTAAAATCCTGCCTCGGTAGCTCAGGAGTAGAGCAGAGCCCTGAAAAGGCTTGTGTCGGAGGTGCGAATCCTTCCCGAGGCACCACCATCTACTTTTCGTCTTGAAATAATTAAAAAAAAAATTAACCTATTTACTATAATAAATAACAAAAGGACTAAGAAATAAGATGAGTACACTAACTGGTAAAATTAAATGGTATAATGGAAAAAAAGGATATGGCTTTATTGAAAGAGACGATAAAGAAAAAGACGCCTTTGTTCATGCCTCCGCTGTAAAAGACGCTGGAATGAAATATCTTAATGAGGGTGATAAACTCGAATTTACATTAGAAGACGGTCCCAAAGGTCCTTCAGCAGTTAATTTAAAGAAAGTAGACTAATTTTTTTTTAATATTTTAAGGACGTTTTATCTAATTAGACTAGATACACGTCCTTACCAAATTAGCTCTTGCGTTATAGTAGTTTTTGTCTAAAAGACTGCTCATGATTATAAATATTACATTTAGAGAGACTTTAAGAAACACTCATAGAAATAGTTTCCATAGCCTATAGGCTATTTATTTATAATATAAATTTAAATCCACAGAAAAATAATATAAAAACAAGGGATGCCTGGGTGGTGTAACGGTTAGCACGAAAGTTTGTGGAACTTTAAGTTTGAGTTCGATTCTCAGCCCGGGTACCAAAAAATGGATAAAGAAAATAAATTAGTACCTGGATTACCTTCAGGTTTTGAAGATCGTTGGAGTAATAAGCTTCTTCTTAAAAAGAAGCTAGTAAAAGCTATTGAGAAAAATTTTATCAAGTTTGGAGCTGAGGCTATAGAAACACCCTCGTTCGAAATTAGTGAAAATATAGGATCTTTTTTGGCTGAAGACGACACCAATCCTATGTCTAGTGTATTCTCATTCGAAGACAGAGAAAAAAATATTACTCTTCGATATGATCTATCTAGTCCACTTGCAAGATTTGTGGCTCAAAACAACCAAGAACTTCCATCAATTTTCAAACGATATCAAATTCAAAATGTTTTTCGTAACGAAAAAGCTGGAAATGGAAGGTATAGAGAGTTTACGCAAGCAGACTTTGATATTGTTGGGAATGTTGATCCAGCACAGGCAAATGCAGAACTTTGTAATTTAATATCAAGTACATTATCAGATTGCGGTTTAAACAAAGATCAATTTACAATCAATGTAAGCAATAGAAAAATTGTGCAAGGTTTAATTAATGAATTAAAAATATCTGAAGAAAAACAAGTCAAAGTTATTAGAGCTATAGATAAATTGGATAAGCCAGGATTTGGACTAAAGGGAGTTGAAGATTTATTGAAGAAAGAGAGAAAAGATCAAAGTGGCGCAATTACTAAAGGGGCTGATTTAACTGATCAACAAGCAGCACAAATATTAAATTTTTTAAAAATAAAAGATTTAAAAGAATTAAAGCAAACTTTAAAAAATCAATTATCTCAGGAAGGAATAAATGAATTAGAAAATGTGTTTGGAATACTTGGATATGGTTTAAATTTAAATCAAGTTAAAACGAACTTTACGATTGTAAGAGGATTAGCTTATTATTCAGATTTCATTGTTGAAACAAATCTAAATTTCAAAGTCACTAATAACAAAGGTAAGGAAGTTGATATTGGCAGCGTATGTTCAGGTGGAGCCTATGCAAAACTCATATCAAGATTTAGAGGGGTTGATATTCCAGGTACTGGAATAAGTTTTGGTGTTGATAGATTATTGTTTGCTTTGATGCAATTAGATCAGATTAAGGTAGATAACCAAAAACCCGTTTTAATATGTGTAATGGATAAAAAATATTTAAAAAATTATTATGAATTAGTTGATCAATTAAGAGATAACAATATTAATGCTGAAATTTTTTTAGATAGTAAAAAAAACCTAGGTAAACAATTAACTTTTGCAAATAAAAGAGATTTATTAGTTGCAATTATTTGTGGTGAAAATGAATTTAAAGAAAACACGGTCACCATAAAAAATCTAAAAGGTATCAAGGGCCAAAATAATCAAACAATTCCAAAAGAAGATTTAATCAATGAAGTCAAAAAACTTATCTGAAAAAATCCTTAGATCAGTAAAATCTAAGGGTTTTAAATATATTGAGCTACCATCAGTAATAGAGGCAAATCATATTGTTCAAAGATCAGGAGAGAACTTTAGGAAATTCATGTTTTCTTTCACAGATATAAATGGAAGAGAATTATGTTTAAGACCTGACTTAACTATCGCTTCTTGTTTAAGATATTTAGAGGAAAATTTAAAAGGTAAAGAGAAAATCTTTTATTATGGCCAGGCCTATCGAAAAGTTGAAAGCAAAAAAAATAAAATTATTAGAAATCAAATTGGATTTGAAATTTTAGGGTCTAAAAATGAAAAAAAAGATGATAACGAAATCATAACCGCATCATTAAAAATACTCAAAGATTTTAAATTTTCATCAGGCACTTTAACCATTGGAAACATTGAGATATTCAATTTACTTATTTCGAAATTAGATATTCCAAAAAGGTGGAAACTTAGATTATCAAGGCATTTTTGGAGAGAAGAGTATTTTAAGGACTTGCTAAAACGGTTAGAGACAAATTCAGATATTGATCCAACAATAGTGGAAGTTGACAAAAAACGATATTTGAATTTACTCAAAGAAAATCCTGAAACTATGATTGCTGGAAGATCTGTTGGTGAAATCTTAAAAAGATTCAATGCAAAGATTAAAGATCCACGACAAGCAAATAGAGGGAAAAAAGTATCTAAAATAATTAATTCTTTTTTAAAGATTAAGTGCCCCATCAGTAAAGCGGCAGAGGTATTAAATAATTTTTTTAAAAGTAATAGAATTAATTTAGCTGTGGATCAAAAATATTTTCCAATCTCACATAATAAAATTTCTAAACTTAATGTAGTTTTTGATGCATCTTTTGGAAGGCAACAAGAATATTATACAGGATTGGTTTTCAAGATTGATATTAAATCTAAATCAAAGAATATTAGTATTATCAGTGGTGGGCGTTATGATAAGCTAATATCTGACTTAGGATCAAAAAACCAAGTTGCAGCTGTGGGTGCAGCGCTTAACCTAAATTTCCAATGATAATCTGGTTAGCTTCATATCCAAAAAGTGGAAATACTTGGTTAAGATCATTATTATCTAGCTATTATTTTTCAAGAAACGGCGAATTTAATTTTGAACTACTCAAAAAAATTGATCAATTTCCAAGTGTTAATTATTTTAAGGATGACAAAGATTTATATTTAAAACCTGAAGACACTGCAGAAAAATGGCTAGATAAGCAAGCCGAAATAAATAAAGAAAAAAAATTACAACTATTCAAAACTCATAATGCAATCTGTAAAATAAACGGCAATAGATTCACAGATCCAAAAAATACCTTAGGTGGAATTTATATAGTTAGAGACCCTAGAAATGTTGTTACTTCACTGGCAAACCACTATCAGATAACTATAGATGAGGCTTATGAGTTTATGAAAGATAGTAAAAGAGCAATTATTGAAAAAAAAGGCAGTAGATATTTAGGTTTTACAGCTTTATTTTCGTGGGATTTGCATATCGATAGCTGGCTAAGTTATGAAAATTTTCCAATTTTAGTTATCCGATATGAAGACTTACAATCTGAAACTTTTCAAACTTTAAAAAAAGTAGTTAGTTTTATTAAAGAAATATCAAAAAGTAATGAAAATTTTAATCGATCTAAAGCAAAAGAAGCTGTCAAATCTTGTGAATTTGAAAAATTAAAAAAAATGGAAGAAAAGAAGGGATTTCAGGAAGCAGTATTTAAAAAAGATAAATTAGAAAGAATCAAGTTTTTTAATTTAGGTAAAGAAAATAATTATAAAAATTTATTGAATACAAATCTAATAACACAAATGAATGAACTTTATAAAAAAAAATTATTGAAATTTAATTATGAATCATAACGTCAATATTGGAATTCCTAGCAAGGGAAGACTTAGGAAAGATGTTTTAAGTATTTTTAAAAAAAATAAATTAAAACTTATCTCAGAGAGAGGAGATAGAGATTTATTTGGTTCAATAAAAGGAAGACCAAAAATTCAAGTAATTTATTTACATGCTCGTCAAATAATTGAGAGACTATCTGATAAATCACTAGATATTGGTTTTTCAGGTTTAGATTTATTGAAAGAAAGTGAAATTAATATTCAAAAAAATATTAAAATATATAAAAAATATCCATATGGTCGTGCCTCTTTAGTTGTAGCTATTCCTGATGATTTTATTGATATTTATTCAATGTCTGATTTAGAGGAAGTAGCATTTGAATTTAAGGAAAAGAAAAATAGAAGAATAAGAGTTTCTACTAAATATCCAAACCTTACACGTGAATTTTTTTATAATAAGGGTGTTACTCAATTTTCAATTGTAAAATCAATTGGATCAACCGAAATAGAGCCTTTTACTGGAGGTTGTGAGCTAATAACTGATATTACTAGCACTGGGTCAACTCTTGCAGCAAACAATTTACGTATCATAAATGATGGTTATATTTTAAAATCTGAGCTTTGTATGCTCATTGGTAAATCTTCTTTTAAAAATCCAGGAGTAAAAAAATTAGCAAAGTTACTTTCTACGAAGTATTAAGTCTTTCCAATATATTAAAATAATCTTTATAATATCTAGATTTCTAGCGATCGCATATCCTGCAATCACAATAATAATAGAAAATAATATTTTTAATATAAGAAATAATTCCATTAAATTACTTTAAATATTTAAATATATTAATCAATTTTTTACTATAAAATAAGAGTTAAGAATCATGGATCTTATTTTAATAGTATTACTTGTTTTATTGCTCGGGGGAGTTTTGGCAATTCTTTACCTAATTTTAAGGCCAAAACTCAAAGACGAGAATGACAATAAAGAAGCAGAAGAAATAGTTAATTTAAAATCAGAAATAGTTACGCTTAAAGATACCTTAAATAATACTATTAATACCTCTCTTGGTACAATGTCGACATCGTTTAATAATCTCTCAACTGGGGTAACAAAAGACATGACCGAAGCTTTAACTAAAGTAGATGAAAAGGTTGGAAACTTTAACCAGCAGGTACAATTACTTAATCAAAGCCAGGAGAGTATTACTAAAATTTTAGCTGGAGTTAAAAAGTATGGAACGCTTGCTGAATTTAGCTTAGATGCTCTAATCAAAGATTTGTTGCCAGCCTCTCAATTCATGACGAATGTAAAAATGAAAGAGGATACAAGTGAAAATGTTGAATTTGCAATTAAACTTCAAGGAGATGTTTTAGTTCCAGTTGATAGTCATTTTCCAGTAGAAAAATTTAAAGCAATTACCGATGGTCATGATGCGGACGACAAAAGGGCTGTTGCTGAGGCAAGAGCAAAATTAGCAACCGCCTTTAAAGCTAAAGCTAAAAGTGTTAATGAAAAATATATTGTTCCTCCAAAGACTACAGATTTTGCAATCGTATATGCACCAACTGAAAGTCTATATAAAGAATTAACTGAATACCAAGATCCAAGCACAAAAGAATTATTAACTCAAGAATTAATGAAAAAATATAAAGTTGTAATCTGTGGACCTAATACTCTATCTGCTTATTTGCAATCTCTTCATATGGGGTTTCAATCGTTGAAAGTTCAAAAAGGTGCAACAGAAATTTATAATCATCTTAAAACAATAAGTACAAGATTTGGTAAGCACTTTGATAATATTATTTCTCTTAGAAAAAAATTAGAAGAAGCAATGGCAGTGGTTGATAAGTTTGGTACAGATGCTAGATCAATTACTAGAACACTCGAAAGCATTAAAGATCCAGAGCAACTTGAAAAGGCTGTTCAAACTGAAAATGTAGAAAAATTTATTGATCGTTCAAAACAAGCAAATAATTAATTTTAATTTTTCTCCAATAAAGAATATAAGAAACTTCATGCAGTGGAATAAGAAATATGATTATCCTAAATCCTCAAGAGCTACAGTAGATGGTATAAGAAGATATTTATTAGGTGAAGCGAAACTGCCAAGCGTTACCTCAATTTTAGATGCCACAAGATCAGAGGAGGATAAGGCAGCATTAGCTAATTGGCGTGAGAGAACAGGCTATAAAGAGGCTGAGGCAATTACAAAAGCAGCAAGTAGCAGGGGTTCCCAGATGCATAATTATTTAGAGTCATATCTTCTTGGAAGAGAAAATCTTAGTTTTTTTGATGACAATGAACAATATAAATTAATGGCAAAAGAAATTATCGAAAAAGGATTAAAAAATAGATTGGAAGAAATTTGGGGAGTTGAATGTACACTTTACTATCCAGATAAATATGCTGGTACTGCAGATTGTGTGGGAGTTTATGAGGGACGAGAAACAATAATAGATTTTAAACAGAGCAATAAACCAAAAAAATCAGAGTATATTGACTCATGGCTTCTACAAACGAGCGCATATTCTTTGGCTCATAACATTGTGTATAACTCTAATATCACTTCTTGTGTAATTCTAGTTTGCACAGTAGATAAATTGTTCCAGGAATTTAAAATTCAAAGTCATGATTTAGTTGTTTATCAGAACTTATTTTTGGGAAGATTAAAAAAATTTAATGAGCTTTCAAATTTAGCTTAACTATTAAAATGGATAAAATAGTAATATACGATACCGAAACTACAAATTCGACTATATGGGGAAGTATTATTGAGGTTGGTGCTGTAGTTGTAGATAAAAACCTTAAAGAAATTGGGAAGTTAAATATTCGTGGGCGTATGCCAGAAGGAGAAGTACCAAGTGCAAAAGCACTTCTAGTAAATTCTACAAGTATTGATCTACTTACCAAAGGGAACTATTCACATTATGATTTTCTAGGAGCTGTCGAAAATTTCTTTTCAAAAGCAGCTCCATCTTTGTTCATGGGTTGGAGCAACCTTAATTTTGATCGTCGAATGTTTCACTTTAATTTTTTTAAAGGAAACAGATATCCATATTTAACCCACTCTTCACCTAATCAAGAGTCTGATGGACTTCATGTGGCAAGGGCTGCTCAAACTATAAACTCTGAAACTTTAAAAACTGAATTAACACCTGCAGGAAATGAAAGTTTGGCACTAGAAGCACTTGCGCGACAACAAGGATTTGATACTACTCAACAACACACTGCTTATCACGACGCTTTTACAAGCTTAAAGATACTTAGAATTATTAAAGATCAACACAAAGATAATTGGGAAAAATTTTTAAGTACTTCAACAAAGAGCAGTGTTGAGTCACTTTTAAAAAGCCAGGGAATTTATTCGATTTTTGAGAACGTAAAAGGAAGAAATATGATGTATCTTGTTTGTACACTTCATCCAGAACATTGTTTTCATCCTGCCTATGCGTCTTGGGGATATGTTTGGGATTTACGAAGAGATCCAGAGCCTTTTTTAAATTTGTCAGTTAATGAGCTTAAAGCTAACTTGAAAAAAATTAGCCCAAAAGCATTAAGAGTATTAAAAACTAATAAGGCTCCAGTAGTTTTAGATAAAAAATTTGCATTAAAAGAAAAAGCTTATTCAGAATTAGATTTAGAAACAATTCTGAAAAGAGCAAAGTTAGTGAGAAGTAGTGAAAATTTTTGCAAAAATATTCAAATTATTAATAGGGAAGCAGCTGAAGAGAAAGCTCAAACTCAAACGCAAGAAGATTTGCTACCAGAGGAAACTTTGTATGAAAAATTTATTCCCAACAAAGATACTGCATTATTTAAAACATGGCATAGTTCATCGTGGGAGGATAAATTAAGATTATTAGATAAGTTTCAAGACAAACGATGCAGCTGGTTTGGTCAAAAAATCATTTACCAAGAGGCACCTCATATTTTGCCTCCTGATTTATACAAAAATATTAAGAGTGAAATAGCTCGGAGAATATTAAGCAAAAACAAGGAAAAGTGGCAAACTATAGGTATGGCTTATACAGAAATTGATACATTGAGAGATCAAGCATCTAACCGAGATGATCAGGTAGAATTAAAAAAATTAGACGAAATTAATGAATTTATAATGTCCATTGAAAAAAAATATGAAATTGCCTAGTTGACTTTAAGGCTCCAATTTATAGAAAGGTTTTATGCTTATAGATTTTAAAGATGAAGATTTTGAAAGTAAAATTAAAAACGAAGATGTATCAGTAATTCAATTTTCAGCATCGTGGTGTGGTCCATGCAAAGCTCTTAAGCCAGTTATGGATAAATTGTCAGACGAATACAAAGATAAAGCAAATTTTTATATTACAGATATTGAAGATGCTGGAATTAATACAGGTTCTGCAGCTGGGATCCGTGGAGTGCCAACAGTTATTATATATAAAAAAGGACAAGAAGTTAGCCGTAAAGTTGGAGGGGTTCCAGAAAGTCATATGAAAGAATTCCTGGACGAAAATATCTAGTTTAAATTTAGCACTTCACCAGCAAGATACAAAGACCCCGTAATCAATATTATATCGTTCTCCTTTACTGGAATTGACTTGATAGCATCAATAATACTCTCCTTATAAGTAATGTTTTTAAAGCTATTAAGCTTGCTTTTTAATATTTTTCCTTTGATTGAATTTGGCTGATTGGGGATATCTATAGTGGTCAAGGACGAAATATTTTTAAAGTAACTCATATAATCGTTATGATCTTTGTTACTCATCATACCTAAAATAATATGTTTATTACAATTTAAACTTTCCAAATATTCATTCAAAACTTTTGCTCCTAGAGGGTTATGAGAACCATCAACAAGTAATTTATTATTTTTTACCAATTCTTTAAGTTTACCAGAATTTATTTCTTGAAGTCGTCCGATACTTTTAATTTTAGTAATACCGTCTTTTATATGTTTTTCACTAGTTTTTAAATGGTTGATTAATCTTAAGGTTGCTATTGCTGTCGAAATATTTTCAAGCTGAAATTGGCCTTTAACGTTTGGGGTTGGAAGTTTAATACTACCATTTTTATCCTCATAAAAAATAAAGCCATTTTCATTTGATGAATAATTATAATCTTCATTAAAAAAATATTTTTTTGAAGAATTTTTTGAAATCGAATTTTTTATTTCCTTAACAATTTCAGGTGAACTTTGCTTTGCAATGATAATATTAGAATTTACCAAAGTTGAGGTTTTTTCAAATATTATTTTTTTAGTTGTTTGTTCATTTTCAGGCAACCAATCTAAATGATCTAAACCAATAGAAGTTACAATGCTTGCTAAATTATCTTTAAGTATATTTGTTGCATCAAAACGGTGAAACAACCCTGTTTCAATTAGATTAATATTTTCGGGGTATTTTGAGGCATTATAAAAGTAGGCTGCAGTTAATATTTCAAAAAAGGTTATTGGTTCATTGTTATTTGCTTCTTCAATTTCCTCAAAAAGAATTCCAAGATCATCATCATTTAATTCTTCATTATTAAATACAAATCTTTCATTTATTCTCTTGATATGAGGGCTGGTATAAATATTACACTTGATATTTGTCTCTCTTAAAATTGCGAATAAAGCCTGAATAGTTGAATATTTACCATTGGTTCCAACTACAGAAATAGCTTTTATTTTGTCCTGTGGATTTCCAAGGGTTTTACAGAGTTTCTTTATTCTATTTAAACTTAGATCTATCTCTTTAGGATGCAACTTTTGTAAGCGATTGACTATCTTCTGCAGTTTCATTTTGTTCAGAAGTTATAACAGAATTTCGCTTTAACAATATTGATAATAGAGTTCCAATTTTAGAAGTTAGTTCTTTTCGCTCAACTATTAGGTCAACAAATCCAGTTTTTTCAACATACTCACTCTTTTGAAAACCTTCTGGTAACTCCTCTTTAACAGTACCCTGAATAACTCTAGCGCCTGCAAATGCAATCAATGCACCAGGTTCCGCAATATTTATATCACCCAACATCGCATAAGAGGCTGTTATTCCTCCAGCAGTAGGGTCTGTAATACAGACTAAGTAAGGTAAATCATTTTTTTTTAATTCATTAATTGCTAAAGTAGTTCTTGTCATCTGAGATAATGAAATTAAACTTTCCATCATTCTCATTCCACCACCTGCACTAATACATAAAAAAGGAGTTTTGTGTTCTATTGCATGTTGAATTCCATATAAAAAAGCTTCACCTTCAGCAGCAGCCATTGAGGCACCTAAAAAATCAAAATCAGATGCAACTGCGGTAATTTTAATATTATCAATAGTGCCAGAGGCAACCATCATTCCACACTCTAACCCAGTTTTTTTTCGTGCACTTTTTAATCTGTCTTTGTATGATTTAGAGTCAGTCCAATTCAATGGATCATCTTTAGGAATAGGAGTTTTAAATATTTCATAATTATTTTTACCAAATAAAATATCAAATCTCTGTTTAGGTTTTATTCTATGGTGTTTATTACATTCAGGGCAAACCCATAAATTACTTTCTAAATCTTTTTTAAGTATTGGGCCTATGCAACATGAAGTCCAATCACTATTTGCAATATCTTCTTTTGAAGCTCTTTCTTTAATAGCTGTTTTGATTTTCTCACCAGCTTTTATTATTTTTGTAATCCAGTTCATTTAATTTTATTTTTTAATCTTCTAACTACATTAGTAACATTTGTGACAGCATTTTGTCTGTTTTTAATTGATTTAGATATTTCCTTACAAATCGCACTTCCCACAACCAAACCATCAGCTTTTTTGAGTGATTTAATAGTTTTTTCAGTGATTCCAAATCCAATTACAACATTTTTTGATTTGTTTTGATTTTTAATTTTGAAATAATTTTCTAAAATTTTTTTAGGGGAAACTTTTAATTTTCCTCCTGTAGTTGATAGCATACTTATATAGTAAATCATATCATGAGAGTCTTTGATAATTTTTTTTAATCTTATATTTGATGTAGTTGGAGAAACTAATTGTACAAAGTTGATACCTTTTCTTTTACATTTTTTAGAAAAACTTTTGTTTTCTGGATATGGTAGATCAACAACAATCAAACCATCTATTTTTGAACTTTTACATTTTTTAAGAAATTTATTTTCATCATATTGATAAATCATGTTGTAATAGCCCATTAAAATAATAGGGGTTGATTTTTTTGATAACTTAAATTCTTTGGCAATTGTAAAAACATCATTTATTTTAATTCCATTTTTAATTGCGCGATAAGCACTAGTTTGTATTTGACCACCATCTGCAATAGGAGTGTTATGTGGGAAACCCAGCTCACATATATCAGCGTGAACTGATATTGATTTAAGAATATCTAAAGATTTTTTTTTAGTATTATCACCAGCAACCGTATAAGTTAACAATGCTGGTCTTTTAGCATTTCTTGCTTTTTTAAAAACTTCGATAATTAATGAGACCATTAATTCTTACCTAATCTCTCTTTTAAAATGTCCCTATCTTTTTTTGCGTCTCCACAAGAATTTACAATTATAATTGTATCTTTACTTAGTTTGGGAGCAATTTTAATTGCTTCAGCGAATGCATGGCTAGGCTCTAAACTTGGATTTAAGTTTTCAAACTTGGTTACCATAACGTGTGCATTTAAAGCTTCTTCATCAGTTGCAAAAGTATATCTTGCTCTTCTAGTATCTTTTAAAAAACAGTGAATAGGACTTACTCCAGGATAATCTAGTCCTGCACTTATAGATTCTGTTTCATTTATTTGACCTTCATTATCTTGGCAAACATAAGATGCAGCACCATGTAAAACTCCAATTTTAGCATTTCTGCTTAACGGGGCCGCATGAAGCTTTGATTTTTTAGGTCCACCTGCCTCAACTCCAATCAGCTCAATTTGTTTTTTGTTAAAATCTATAAATTCACTCCAGAAGCCATAAGCTGAACTTCCACCACCCACACAATTAATTAATTTTATTTTTTTTGGGATCTTTTTGAATTCAGATTTTAATTGTAACTTTAATTCTCTAGAGATTTGGGCTGTACTCCAACCACATATTTTAACAAATATATTTGGACCTACGGTACTTCCAACACACATGTGAGTATTATCACAATTTGATACCCAATATCTCATGCATTCACTAACTGCATCTACCAAAGTCTGACTACCAGAATACACAGGAACAATCTCTGCTCCATTTTTTTTCATTGCATCACAATTTGGTTTTTGCCTTTTTATATCCTTAGCACCCATAAAAATTTTACATTTCAAGCCAAACTTTTTCGCTGCCATACTTAGCATTTTCCCAGCATACCCCGCACCTGTGTCACCAACGATATATTTTTTACCCATAGCTTTGCAAAGTAGAGCATGCACAGTGGCGTTATATATTTTGTGAGCACCACCATTGGCTTCAGAAACAACTTTCGCCCATATTTGAGCACCACCTAGATGGCCAGTCAAATTTTCCAGTTTTACAAAAGAAGTTGGAGATCCAATATAATTTTTAAAATAATAGTCTCTCTTCTTAATAAATTTTTTATTTTTTCTTAATTTTTTAAATTCTTCTGTTAAATCTTCCACAGGTTTTTTTAGAGTTTCAGGAATAAAGCTTCCTCCAAATTTTCCTCCCCAAAAACCAAATTGGTCATGTTGATCAATTAATGGAATACCTTTTTTAAGTTTCATTTTTAATTTGTTCTACTTTATTTAAAAAAATTTCTATTTTTGATTGATCTTTTAATCCAGAAGTTTCTAAGCCTCCAGACAAATCTATAAAATCTGCTATTTTTCCATAATTTATTAGATCATCGTTAAATTTAATATTACCAGCAATCATTAATTTTTTATCAATTTTTAGGTCTTTAATTAGATCATGGTTAAATGCTTCACTTTTTTCATAACCCTTACTATCAAATAAATAAATATCAGTTACCTCATTAAAATCTTTATATTTTTCTAAGTCTGATTTGTCTTTAATGGTAAATGCAGTGATAATTTTCTTATTGTAGGTATTTTTAATAGAACTTATTTGTTCTGGAGTGCAATCATATAATTGGTAATAGTCAAAAGGTAGATTTTTAATTTTTTCTAATATTTCTTCATTAGGTTTGACCAATACAGCAACATACTGAGAATTATTTTTATTTATATTTAACAACTTTTCTAATTTCTTAAACTCAACATATCTAGGACTTTTTTGATAGTTACAAATAAAACCAATAAATTTAGGTGGATACGGATGATTAATGATAAAGTTCAATGTATCTGGATCTGACACTCCACATATTTTACAGCCCTTGATCATCAACTTAAATGATCAATTAATTTTTTTACATTATGTTTAATATTACCTTTGGTAAGTGATCTACCTATTACAACCCCTGAAACTTTATTCTTAAAAGCATCTTTTGGAGTCATCACTCTTGCTTGATCATTTGAATTATCTCCTGGTAATCTTATGCCGGGTGTTACTATTAAAAAATTTTTATATTTTTTTCTAATCATGTTAGATTCTTGTGGTGAGCATACAATCCCATCACAACCTGATTTCTTAATAAGTTCAGCTTGTTTTAAAACTAATTGTTGAACATTTTTTGTATGACCTATTTCTCGCAAAGATTTATTATTTAAGCTTGTTAAAATTGTAACACCTAAAACTTTTAAGTTTTTATTTATTTTTTTAGTATGTTTTTTTACAGCTTTTAGCATATCTAGACCACCATTTGCATGAACTGTAATGTACTTACATTTCCTTAAATCTTTTAAACTATCTACAGCTGAAAGAGCAGTTTGTGGAATATCATTTATTTTTAAATCCAACCAAAAATCTCTTTTAAACTTCTCAAGGAACTTTCTTCCATTTTTAGAGTAAAAAAGTTGTAATCCAAATTTTGGTATGATCTTTAATTTATTATTTTTTGTTTGAACAATAATATCTTTAATTTTTTTTATCTTTGATGCATCACACGCAACAAATATAATTTTATTCTTCATTATTTAATTTTTTAAACAAGTCTTTGGACATTTTGAAGTGAATAGTTTTTTTTTCAGGAGTATTTACCTTTTCTCCTGTTTTGGGATTTCTAGATATCCTGGCTTTTTGAATATTTGTAGAAAATACACCAAAACCTCTTAGTTCTACTCGGTCTCCTCTTCTTAGAGCTCTCTTTATTTCGTTTAAAATTATGTTAGTAAATTTTTCTAAGTCTTTTTTAAAGAAATTAGGGTAATTATTTGAAAGTTGTTTTAAAAGCTTTGATTTTACAATAGCCAATTTTAATCTTCTTAATTTTAATTATCTTCTTCTTTTTTCTTTAAGTCTTCAGATAAAGATGAAAATGGTAGGTTTTTTCCAGATCCTTCTGATCCATATTTTTCTAAAGCTTCTTTTTTTTCAATTTCTTCAAGTAATTTTATACTTAATACAACTTTTCTTTTGTTTATATCTAGATCAGCTATTGCGACATCTAATTTTTCACCACCTGTCCATCTTGAAGGTCTTGCATCAGCTGCATTGATAGCAATTGCATTTTTTTTAATTTGAAAGTCCATTTCACAACCCTCAGGTCTTACCATTAAACCTTTGTTGTCAGTTGATATAACTTTTACAGTAATAGTTTGATTCTTAGTTTTATCTTTAAAGAAATCAAAAGGATCTGCTTGAGTTTGTCTTAAGCCAACTCTAATTTTCTGTTCTGAAGATTTTATCTCTAGAACCATTACTTTAATTTTATCACCCTTCTTATATTTAGCTAATTCCTCTTCACCATTATTTAAGTAAGTTAAGTCATTGCAGTGCAAAAAAGCATCTACATCTAAATTCTCAATTTTAACAAATAATGAATACTCGTTTTTATTAACAATTTCACCTTCAACAATTGTATTGATAGGAAATTTTTTCTCAAAAGTCTCAAAAGGATTTTCTTGAGTTAATCTATGCGAAATAGCAACCCTTCTTTTGTCTTTATCAATTTCAGTAATTACACAGTCTATTTCATCACCAATTTTGAACATTTTTTTTGCAGAAATATTTTTCTTTGTCCAGCTTAATTCACTTGAATGTAAAAGAGTAGTCAGACCCGGCTCTAACTCACAAAAAGCTCCAAAGTCCATCAATTTTACAACTTTAACTTTATAGATTTTATTTAGCTCGTAATTCTCTACATGTTCAAAAGGATCTGGTGATAATTGTTTTACAGAGCAGCCAACTTGCAATTTTTCTTTATCAACACTTATAACTTTTAGATCATGCTTTTCACCAATATTAAATACCTCATCAGGATGATTCACTCTCGAGTAAGATATTTCTTGAAGATGAACTAGTACATCTAACTCTCCATTAACATTAAAAAAGCAACCAAAAGAACTATAACCTTTTACTTCAGCTCCTTTAATGATGTCACCTACTTTAAATTTTTCAATTATTTTAGCTTTGTCCTCTTTTTTAAATGATGAAATAATTTCTCTTCTCGATACACAAGCGTTACCACGGATTTTATCGAGCTTTATTAGTGCAAATTTTTGTGGCTCGTTCATTAGGTGACTTATATCTTTTAAAGGTTTGTCTGATATCTGGCTACCTGGTAGAAACATGAGTGAACCTGTATCAATATGCTCAACAATACAACCTCCTTTACATTTAGAGGTAATTTTACCCATGATAGGTTCATTTTTTTCGTATGCTTCAACTAATTTATCCCAACCTTTAATTTTTTGTGCTTTAGAGGCAGAAACTAAAACTTCACCATGCTTATCCTCAATTTTTTCCAATAAAACGGATATAGTTTCGCCTACTTTAATCTTCTCAGCTAGGCCCATACTCTTCAGTTCATTGATATCTAGAACAGGCTCAGACTTTAATCCCTCAACAAAAAGAAAAACAAATTTTTCTGTAATTTTGTTTATTTTACCCTCTATAATTTTCCCTTCTTCTATTTGGATTTTTGAGAGTTGACTATTAAGTAATTTTTCGAATTCTTGAGAGGCTGGATTTGATAAATCTTTATAAATTTCCATTAAATAATTATTTTCCTGTCTATTATTTTTTTTATTTTTAAAAAACAACGTCTTATACTTAGGTTACTAGTGTTTAGCAAGATGCTATCCTTTGTTTTTTTAAGTGGAGAAATCTTTCGATTTATGTCACTTTTATCACGCTTTTTGACACTTTTTAGTACCTCTTGATAAGAAATATTTCTATTTTTGGCTTTTAACTCCTTATATCTTCTATGAGCCCTAGTCTTTAAATTGGCAGTTATAAATAGTTTCACATCAGCATCTGGCACTATAACTGAACAGATATCCCTTCCATCTAAACATGATCCAGCATATTTACTTGGTGGATTATAAGCACATTTTAATTGAAAAGTATTAACTAATTTTCTTATTTTTTTATCTTTTGCGATTATTGATGCAATTGTTGCAACCTTATCAGAAAGTAACTTTTTGTTATTTAAGGATGAAATTTTTAAATTATTAATTTTTTTTTTTATATACTGGTAATTAAATTCCTTAGGTTCTTTAATTTTAATGTTAGCAATATATCTATAAATACGTCCAGTATCGAGTTGGAGCAGATTGTAATGCTTAGAAATTAATTTTGCCTGAGTTCCAGCACCTGCTGCTGCAGGAGAATCTATAGCTATTTTAATTATATTTTTTCTCTTTAACATTTTTTTTTAAATCATTAATTATTTTTAAAAAATTTGGAAATGATGTTTTAATTGAGTCTTTGTCATGTATATTCCAATTTCCACCAAAAGACAGTGCAGCTATTACACTTGTCATAAAAACTCTATGGTCTTTGAGATAATTTTTGATTAAAATTTTTTTCTTTATATTCAATGTGGGATTACCATAAATTTTTATGGAGTCTTTAGTAGTGATAGTTTTAATGCCTATTTTAGTTAATATTATTTTAGCCCATTTTAGTCTAGGACTTTCTTTTTGATTTAATTCAGCTAGATCTTTGAAATATGAGACTCCTTCAGCCTTAGCAGCTACTAAAAATATTATAAGAAATTCATCAATAGCACCACTATTTAATTTCGATGGACAATTAATGGATTTAATTGATTTAGGACTTTTTATCATTATGTCAGCAATTTTTTCTCCTTTATAAATCTTTTGATTTTTAAAAATTATAGAAATTCCCATCTTTTTCAAAATAGTAATTATCCCAGTTCTAGAAGGGTTAATATTCACGTTCTTTATAACCAATTCTGAATTATTAGACAGAGCTGTTAAAACAATAAAAAAAGCACTTGAGCTAATATCTGATGGAATATTATAATTTAATGGATTTATAGTTTTAACTTTATTAATTTTGATTTCATCATGATTTTTTTTAGTTTTTACTGATATTGGTAAATTTAAGTATTTAAATAAAAGTTCTGTGTGATTTCTTGATTTCTTAGCTTTAATTATTGTGGTGCCATTAGCTCTCATTCCTCCAAATATCACAGAGCTTTTACACTGAGCTGACCCTTTTTTTTCAATATATTTTACAGACTTCAATTTTTGTGAGCCAAAAATTGTTAAAGGCAAACTTTTACTTTTGTTTAATTTAAATTGTGCCCCAAATTTACTTAGTGGCTGAGTTACTCTTCTAAAATCTCTTTTTGATAAACTTTTATCGCCAATTATTTTTATTGGAAATGTGGTATTGATTAGTAAACCAAGAATTAGTCTACCTAAAGTCCCTGAGTTCCTAGCGTCAATTGTAATATTTTTTTTATAATTATATCCCTTAATACCTTTCCCATAAATTTTAACTCCCTTTTTTGTAATTTTAGATTTTATTCCTAAGATTTTAACAGCTTTTATTGCTGCCAATACATCTTCTGATAATAGTAAGTTTTTTGCATTGGATACTCCATTTGCTAAAGAGGAGAGAAGAACCCATCTTATACTTATACTTTTGTCTCCACTTACTGAAATAACCTTGTCGAAACTACCTATTTTATCATTGATGATTAACGGATCTGGCATTTCAAATTAATTAAATTTAAAATTATCACCAAAGTATGCATTTTTAGCATTAATGTCTTTTACCAAATTTGATGGTGTATCTTGAGCTATGATCTTACCATTGCTTAATATCATAGCAACATCTACACAGGCCAAAAGATCTCTTGCTTGATGATCACAAATACAAATTGTAATTCTGTTTTCATTCTGAAGGTTTACAATTATTTCTTGTAACATCTTTATTGTTAAAACATCTAAAGCAGCAAAACATTCATCTAACAGGAGCACTTTAGGTTCACTTAATAATGATAATGCGATTACCAACTTTTTTTTTTGTCCGCCTGATAAAAATTTTCCTTTAATGTCTTTTAAATTATCAAGTTCAAATTTAGAAATTAAATAATTTACTCTTTCGGTTCTATAATTTTTATCATCTATTACAATTTCACTAATTGCTTTTAAATTATCATGAAGAGTTAAATCACTGAAAAAACCTCCATATTGTGGAACGTAACCTACTTTATATTTTTTTGTACGCAGATAAACTGGATACTTAGATACATCTTCGCCTGCTATTTTAATTTTTCCATTTCCAGGATTAATTAATCCAGTTATGAGATTAAATATAGTTGATTTACCTACACCATTAGGCCCCAGCATCCCAAATATTTGTCCTTCATTTATTTTAAAATTTATATTTTCTAATATCTGTCTATTTCCATAAGACAATGAAATATTTTCAAACTCAATTATTGAATTAATATTTTTAAATGATTTAATCCGAAATTTTTTTATTATAGCCATATTAATTAATACTTTTAATATTTACTTTTTTCTGACTTTCGTACATAAATATTTTTGTATCCTTGGTTTTTAAGTTCATTTCTAAAGCGTCTGCTTTTAGAATATTTTCTAAATTTGTATAAACTACTTTTTTTGTCATTAATAACGAATTTCTTTTTATTGAAAAATCTAAATATTCTCCAGTAATTTCATTATTTAAGTAATTAATTATTACATTTTTCGAAAATATTGTATCAAAATTACTAGAGTTATATTTACCATAGTCTGAAGTTATTAATATATCATCTGAATTTATTAATTTAATTTTAGCCTTAATATTAGTCAGATATATAATATTTGCATTTGAAAAATCTATTTCACCGTCAGTTGCTGTAATAATATATTCATTTCCATCAGTATCTTTGGTCGTATATTTAACATCTTTCATATTATTTGAACTATATACTTCATTCTCTAATTTTTGAGGTTTTATTAAAGTCGTGTCCTTTTTTTTAAAAATTTTTGAATTAATTACAATTAAAATAATAATAAAGCATAAAATAATAAAAATAATTTTACCAATGTGCCTTTTAATCATTAAGAAATATTCGATTGCAAAATTGTATGAACATGAATGACACCAATTGTTGTTGATGGTTTTTGTTTGCTATGAACAATTAGAGATGTTATTTTTTTTCCATTCATCACAGAAAGTGCCTTAGCGGCAAGTTCATTTTTCTCAATAGAAATAGGCTTTTTAGTCATAATTTGTTTAACCGGCAACAATTGAAAGTTTAAATTTTTTTGACTAAATCTTCTGATTTGGCCATCAGTGATTATACCAGTAGTTTTCTTTTGTTTGTTTCTAATAATCAAAATTCCTAAACTTTTTTCAGTTAAAATTTTTAAAGCTTTGCTCATCTTTAAATTTTCATTAACAAAAGGTATTTTTTTACCTTTAATCATAATATCTTCGACGGTTCTTAGTTGCGCTCCCAGACTTCCAGCTGGGTGCAATTTTTTGAAGTCTATCTTACTGAATTTCTTATGCTTCATCGTGGCAATAGCCAAAGAATCTCCTAGGGCGAGTTGTGCAGTTGTACTAGCAGTAGGAACAATGCCACCTGCTTCAATTACTTTAGGTAATACAAGTTTAATGTCAGATGTTTTATAAAGTAAGGATTCTTTTTTCGAAACAATTCCAATTAACAAAATTTTATTTCTATTTGCGTACTGAATTATATTTCTTAATTCACTTGTTTCTCCTGAATTACTTATAAGAATTAAAATATCTTTTTTAGATATCATTCCAAGATCTCCATGAGAGGCTTCACTTGCAGAAATACTAAAAGATGGTGTACCAACTGATGCTAATGTTGCTGCTATTTTTGAGGCTATCAATCCACTTTTCCCTACCCCACATAGAATTACTTTTGACTGACATTTTATAATCTCAGAAACTGCCTGATTAAAAGAATTGTTTAAGGTTTTTTTTAAATTTTGAAGAGCTTTGACCTCTAAGTTTATTACTTCTTTAGCAGTTATTATAAATCTTTTTTTTGGCATTAATGAGACCAGATATCATCTTTAAAAAGAGCCAGATCAAGATCAACTCTTGTTTTTAAAAATTTTAAACAATCTTTGTATAGCTTTATTCGATTTTCTCTTTCTAGTATTTTTTCTAAGTTATCGTGTATTTTATGTAAATAAATAACATCATTTGCACAATATTTTAGTTGGGCAGGTGTTAATTGTCCTCCAAAATCTGAACTTTGAAATTGTTTGCTGATATCTATATTTGCAAATTCTTTTATTAATGTTTTTAATGAATGATTATCAGAATATGATCTTGCAAGTTTTGATGCTATCTTCGTATCAAGAATATTATTAGTCTCAGTTTTTAAATAATACTTAATGTGAGACATATCTGCTCGTCCATAATGAAAGATTTTACTAACCTTTTCATCTTTTAATAGCTTTACTAAGTTTGGAGCATTGTAATTATCTCTGTCGAATTGCACAATGTGAGCATCTGAATTTCCTGAAGATATTTGTATTAAGCACAGAGGATCTCTTCTGACATTTAGACCCATGAATTCTCCATCAACCGCTATTATATTGCCTAATTCCAAATCATCTGGTAGATCATTTTTGTGAAGATGAATATTGTTGGTCATTTTTAAACATATATATATGAAAGCAAAAAATTGTCTAATTTTTGGTGGTAGTGGTCAAATTGGTCGAAACCTCATAAGAAAACTCACTAGGAATAACTTTAGGGTTACTGTGGTAACGAGAAATATTCATCAAAAAAGTTATATTATCAAAACACAAGCAAATGTTGGCTACATAGACATTGTTGAAGCCAATATATTTGATGAAAAAAAAATAAGAGAGCTTTTTAAAAAATCTGATATTTGTGTAAATTTGATTGGTATATTATTTGAAAAAAAAGGTGGAAATACATTTAAAAATATTCACACAATTTTTCCTTCATTATTAGCAAAACTTTCCAAAGAATATAACTTGAAGCATTTTATTCATTTGTCAGCCTTAGGTATAAATGAAGCTAAAGACTCAGCTTATGCAAATAGTAAAGTTGAAGGTGAAAATAACATTTTAAAAAACTTTCCTCTTGCAACAATATTAAGACCATCGGTGGTTTATTCTGTAGACGATAATTTTACTACAAATTTTATGACACTTTTAAATAGACTTCCATTTTTCCCATTATATTACAGTGGAAGCACTAAATTTTCCCCAATTCATTGTTCTGATTTAACAGATACAATTTATCATGTGATTTCAAATAATATTTATTCGAAAATTATTGAATGTGTAGGTCCAGAAGTTTTCACCTTCAAAGAAATAATAATTAAATTATTAAATTTGATTGGCAAAAAAAGAATTTTATTACCGATGCCCTTAACTATGGCCGAAATGACTGCAAGAATATTTGAAATAATGCCAAAACCCTTACTAACAAGGGATCAATTAAAACTTTTAAAATACGACAATATTGTTTCTGGAAAATATAAAACTAACTCAGACATCGGTGTGCCGAGCGTAAGACATTTTGATGAGGAAGTTAAAAAATATTGTTATATGTGGAGACAGGGTGGACAATTTTCAACAGAAAAATATAATTCCGAAAAAAACTCAGATGTTAATTTAAGTTAAAATCTAAGCTGTTTGGATTTTCTTTTCTATAAATTCAGGTACCTCTTCTTTATCAGTTGTTTCTTCTTTTTTACCTTTAGGTTGATAAGCATAAAGAAGATGTAATTTACAATATGAAAAGTCTTTTAGAGAAGATCTGCCACAAAAGTAAAAAGATTTTTCATCTGGATGACCAATAGGCCATTTGCAAGAACTTTCGTCTAACTCCTCTAGTTGTTTAGGATTTTCTGGCTCAAAATCTTTTTCAATTATTAAAGACTTGAATTTACTTTTGCGAGATCTTCTATTTTTTATATTTTTTTCTTCCAAAGAATTTTCAAAATTTTCATTTGAAGTAGCTGCTCTAGTTTTAATTTTTGCAGACAAATTTAGCCTGTGAGCTTTACCTATAACGGCATTTCTACTGATCCCACCAATAATTTCAGCGATCTGACTTGCGGTACTCCCTTTTCCCCAAAGTTCTTTTAATTTTGCTACTTTTTCGTCTGTCCAACTCATATACCAATATATTGTGTTAATAATTTATATAACAACAATATACTGATATTAAATTTAATTAAACAATCAAAAAATCTTAGTTATCAACACATATTGGTTCAACTTATTAGATATGCTCTTTCAATCATAGCTTGTATCTAACAATTAAAATTTATAAAAATAAATTAAATTTATGTCGTATTTAGCAAAAAACTATAACCGAAAAAAAATTTCTTTTAAGTATGGAAAAGGAAGTTATTTATTTTCTACTAATAACAAAAAATATTTAGATTTCGTCCAAGGTATTGCTGTAAATTCATTGGGTCATGCGCACCCTAAGCTTACAAAAACGATTAGCGCCCAAGCAAGAAAACTATGGCATGTTTCAAATGCCTTTCAAATTCCAGAAGGAGAAAAGTTAGCTAGAAAATTGTGTAAAAAAACTTTTGCTGATTATGTGATGTTTCAAAATAGTGGTGCAGAAGCTACTGAGGCTGCAATAAAAGTTGCTAGAAGATATTTCTATTCAATCGGTAAAATTAATAAAAACAAAATATTGTGTGTTAGAAATTCATTTCATGGAAGAACTTTGGCTGCAATTTATGCAAGTGGATCAAAGAAAATGACTGAGGGATTTGGTCCAAAAGTAAGTGGATTTGATCATTTTGTTTTTGGAGATCACAAGTCTTTAAAGAAAAAAATTACCAAAAATACAGCTGCTATTATGGTGGAAACGATCATGGGCGAGGGTGGAATTAAAGTAATTCCTGATTGGTGTTTAGTGGAATTGAGAAAGTTATGTAATCAAAAAAAAATATTACTAATTTTAGATGAAGTTCAGTGCGGAATAGCAAGATCTGGTGACTTTTTTGCTTTTGAAAAATCTAAAGTAAAGCCAGATATTGTACCAATTGCAAAAGGTATTGGAGGTGGATTTCCTATTGGAGCAGTCTTAATGAATAAGAAAGTAGCTGCTGGGATGACACCAGGAACACATGGTTCAACTTTTGGTGGCAATCCATTAGCAATGGCTGTTGGAAATACAGTAATGGACATTGTTTCAGATAAAAAATTTTTGAAAAATGTTAAAAGCATTTCAAGATATTTTTTTTTAAAATTGAATAATTTTAAAAAACTTTATCCAAATATAATAAAAAATATAAGAGGCAAGGGACTCTTAATAGGTATTCAGCTACATACAGATCAGACAAAATTTATAAAAAAACTTATGGAAAACAAGTTACTAACTATACGTGCGGCAGAAAATGTGGTCAGAATTTTACCACCACTAAATGTTAAAAAAAACGAGGTTAATCAAGCTTTGAAAATAATAAATAAAGTTTGCAAAGAATTAAATTAAAATGAAACACTTTATCAATTTAAAAGATATTCCATCTAAAGATCTTAAAAAAATAATAATAGATGCAAAGAGAAGAAAAAATTTAAGAAAAAAACTAAGCACACTCGTGGTTGATAAAGGTGCTCCTTTGAAGGGTAAGTTGCTTATCCAAATGTTTGAAAAGTCAAGTTTACGGACTAGATTAAGCTTTTATCTAGCAATTAAACAACTTGGAGGAGGCACTTTAACTCTTAGATCAAACGAGCTTCATCTTGGTCAGGGTGGTGAAAGTATTGCAGATACTGCAAAAATTCTCTCAACATATGGGGATGGATTTATGCTGAGAACTGATAGTGACAAAAAAGTTGAAAATTTTAGAAAATATCTTTCAATTCCAATCATAAACGGTCTTAGTCCATCATCTCATCCGACCCAAGTTTTATCAGATGTATTTACAGTTGAAGAAATAAAGAAAAAACCAATTTCAAAACTGAATATTTGCTGGATTGGAGACTCTAATAATGTTTTAGACAGTCTAATTGCAGCATCAGTAAAATTTTCATTTAAACTAAGTATAGGTTGTCCAAAGAAATTTGAACCTGGTACAAAAGTAAGAAACTGGGTAAAAAAAAATAAAAAGAAAATTTTTATTTACAACGAACCAAAAAAAGCAGTTTTAAATGCAGATGTAATTTTTTCAGATAAAGTTATTTCCTTGAATGATAAAGTAAATAAGAAGGAAAAAATTGCTCAATTTGAAAAATTTAAAATTGATAAAAAACTTATGGGATATGCAAAAAAAAATTGTATTTTTTTACATTGTCTTCCAAGAGGAAATGAAGTAACTGATGATATTTTTTTAGGAAAAAAATCTCACGTCTGGCAACAAGCTCTAAATAGAGTTCATGTTCAAAAAAGTATTTTATTATATTGTTTTGGGAAACTAAGGTAATGGTAAAGGATTATCTGAGTTTTGGTTTAGATATTTAATTACAGAAGCTCTATCTTTTTCTTTTCTTAATCCAGCAAAAGCCATCTTTGTTCCTTTGATCCATTTGGCAGGCTTGATTAAATAACCATTTAGCTCTTCTACAGTCCACTCTTTATCATAAGACGCTAATGCTTTAGAATATTTGTAGTCTTCTACTATACCAATTTTTCTTCCAACAACATTATACAAAGCAGGACCAATATTATTTTTTCCACCTTTAACAATAGAGTGACATGCAGCGCATTTCTTAAAAACTTTTTCACCGTGAGTTATATCGCCCATAGCTATTAATGCATCAATATCGATCTTCTCATCTACACTTGTTTTTGTTGAGGATGAAACCGTTGTTGCCTCTTCTACATCTACTGCGTAACCTGGAGTTTCTGGTTTTTCTACATGAAAAATAACATCCGATAATTTTCCAATACCTATTACTAAAAGTGCAACCATTAGAACTGCAGCAACTATTTTATTAATTTCGAAAGAATCCATTTTTTATTAAATAATTTTGAACATATATCACGATAAATTAAAAATTTATCAAAATTATCTGTATAAATTTGCCTCTATTGGTATTTAAAAGGTATAATTAATTCAGTATTTATGAAAACTTTGATCATTATACCATCCAGACTAGGAGCAACCAGATTACCTGGGAAACCTTTGTTAAAGATTAATAATAAATCCATAATTTCACACGTTTTTAAAAGAGCTCAAGATGCTGGTATTGGAGATGTAGTAGTAGCTACAGAAAATAGGGAAATTGTTGAAGATGTTACTATGAATGGAGGTAGAGCTATTTTAACTAGCAATAACCACAAAACTGGTACGGACAGAATATATGAAGCTTTTAAAAAAATGAAACTTAATGATGTAGATTTAATAATGAACTTACAAGGAGATGAGCCAACGATTAATATAGAAGATATAGTAAGTTTAAAAAACAAAATGATTAACTACCAATCAAAAATGGGCACGCTTGCTGCAAAAACGGAAAATGAAAAAGATTTTCAAAATGAAAATATCGTCAAAGTTCAAACAAAATCTAATCTTCAAGAAGACTCTTTTTCTGAAGCAGAAGCATTTTCACGGATATCTAAAAAATCAGACAACATTTATCATCACATTGGTATCTATTGTTATTCTACCGAAACTCTTGAAAAATTTGTTGAATTAAATCAGTCTAAAAACGAAATCGAGCAAAGATTAGAACAGCTAAGAGCACTAGACAATAGTATCAAGATAAATGTTGCATTAGCTAAATCTCTTCCAATAGGAGTAGACACTGAAGAAGATTATATGGCCTTAAAAAAAATTATGGAATATAAAGATTAATGGGTAAAATTTATTTTCAAGGTACATTTGGTGCATATTCTCACCTAGCAGCTTTATCGGTCGATCCAAATGCTGAAATTATACCTTGTAAAACTTTTGATGAGTGTTTTAGTAAGGCTTCACTTGAGCCAGAAAATAAAATAATTATTCCTGAATCTAATAGAATAACAGGGAATATTGGAATTGAGTATTTGATATTTAAACATAGATTAAATATTTATATGGAGTATTTTCAAAAAATTGAACATAATTTGTTAGGTCAACCAGGCTCAAAATTAAAAGATATCAGAGAAGTTTACTCTCATGCACAGGGATTATCTCAGTGTTCAAAATTTATAAAAGAAAATAATTTAACAGAACATATTAGAGCAGATACTGCCGGCTCTGCTGAAATGATTTCAAAAACTAAAAATATTAAGCAAGCTGCGATAGCTTCATCTTTAAGTGCAAAAATTTATGGACTAGAGGTAATAAAAAAAAATATTGAAAATGAGAATGGAAACTTAACAAGATTTTTAGTAATGGGTAAAAATATTTCCCAGCCTGAGTTTAAAGATAAAAATTATATCACGTCTTTTTTATTTAAACTCAAAAGTAAACCAGCTGCTCTCTATCAATCGCTAGGAGGTTTTGCAATTAATGGAGTAAATTTAACTAAACTTCAGAGCTATCCCGAAAAAAATACATTCGATTCTTATTTTTTCTTATGTGACCTAGATGGACACATTGAAGATAAAAAAGTTCAAAAATCTTTAGAGGAACTAGGTCTTCATTGTGAAGATTTTCACGTCTTAGGTGTTTTTGAAGCAGATAAGTTGAGAGAAAATAAGTAATAATCTTTTCTTGTAGATTAGAAAATATAACTGCTATAATAGTTTTGGAGGCTAGAGGTGGATGCTGCTTGAACCCGACCAGATCTTAACGGAAGCAGTCGTAGAGACAGTTATTCAGGTTCTAGTCTCCTAATATATATGAGCAATAATTCGAAAGTACTGGCATTAAAATATAGACCGCAAACTTTTGACGATCTAATAGGTCAGGAAGTGGTTGCAGAAACAATAACAAATTCAATTAAAGCAGACAAAATTCCAAATGCATATTTATTCACAGGCATTCGAGGAATTGGAAAAACTACAATAGCCAGGATTGTTGCAAAGACTCTTAATTGTTCAAATGGAATTGAAAATAAATGCAAAGTAAAATGTGAGAATTGTGACTCCATTACAAGTTCCAATCATATTGATGTTTTGGAAATGGATGCAGCAAGTAAAACTGGTGTAGATGATGTTAGAGATCTCATAGAATTTTCTAGATATGGACCAACTTCTGCTAAATATAAAATTTTTATAATTGATGAAGTGCACATGCTTAGTAAACAGGCTTTTAATGCTCTTTTAAAAACATTAGAAGAGCCACCAGAATATCTTAAGTTTATTTTTGCAACCACTGAAATTAAAAAAATTCCAATTACTGTTGTATCTAGATGTCAAAGATTTGATTTATCTAGAATTAAATCATCAAAGTTATTTGATTTTATAAAAAGAATTAAAAATAAAGAAAATGGCAAAGTTACTGACGAAGCTTTAAAACTAATTGTAAAAATTTCTGAAGGTTCAGTTAGAGATGCATTATCTTTATTAGATAGAGCTTTATTAAGTTTAGATGAAAATACTGAATTAGATTTAAACGCAGCACAAAAAATATTTGGCTACTTTGATAAATCTCAATTAATAGATTTATTTGAGCTAGTCTTAAAAGGTGAAGAAAAAAAAGTTATAAATATCTATAGAAAAATTTATGATCAAGGAGTTGAACCTAAAGTATTCATAAATGATTTCTTAGAATTGTTGTATTACTTTAAAAATATAAATTCTTTAACACTAGAAAGCACAAATTTTTCTCTAAATGATGAGGAGTTTTCGAAAATAAAAAGTATTTCAAATAAAGTAGAATCTGATGTGTTAGTGCTGTTCTGGCAATTTGCAATTAGCTCTCTTGAAGAATTAGATATAGTTTCAAATCAACATTTGTCGATTGAGATGTTTCTAATCAGATTAATGCATTTACAGTCTGTGAAATCTCAAAAAAAAATTGAGCTTGAAGCTGAAAAAAGAGCAACCAATGAAATTGAGGATAATATAAGCTCAAATAAAATAATAGATCAAATAAAAAATATTTCCCAAGAAGAAAAGAATAAACCACAAGCACAAACTGAAATTAAGGCAGAAAATAAAATACTTATAAATTCTTTTGATGATTTGTTATTAATCTGCTCTGAAAAAAAAGAAATCAAATTGAAATATGAATTAGAAAAAAATGTTAATTTAGTAAAATTTGAAAAAAACAGAATAGAAATATCTTTTAATGATAATTTAGATAAAAATTTTGTTAAAGATTTATCATCGAAACTTTTTGAGTGGACTGCTGAGCGATGGATTATTACTTTTAGTAAATCTAAAGGTGAAATGTCTGTAAAAGAAAAACAACTTAATAATAAGAAACTTTTAATTGATGAAGTAAAAACTTCAGAAGCTTATAAAAATATAATAGAAAATTTTCCTGATGCAGAATTAATAGACGTTAATATAAAAAAGGATGAGGGTCAGAATGACTGATTTTAGTAAGATTTTACATAAAGCCAAAGAGCTTGAGGCAAAAATGAAAGAAAGCCAGCAGAAAATTAAGGAAATAAGAGTAGAGGGCGTTTCTGGCTCTAATTCTGTAACAATAACTCTTGATGGTGAAGGTGAAATGCAAACAATAAAATTATCTGATGAGATTATGAAAGAGGACAAAGCTATTATTGAAGATTTAATTGTTGCCGCTCACAATAACGCTAAAGCACAGTTGAAATCAAAGACTTCTGAGGAAATTTCAAAAGCTACAGGTGGTTTTGGTATACCTGGTTTTAAATGGCCTTTATAATTCATGCAAAACATTAATGAAATAGAAGAACTGGTTAAACTAATATCTAAATTACCAGGCTTAGGACCCAAATCAGCAAAGAGAATTGTGTTAAAATTAATAAATAATCGTGATGAACTTGTTAAGCCTTTGGCAAAGTCACTAGCCGATGTATACAAAAATATTGTTCGTTGTAAAATTTGTGGAAATTTAAAATCAAATTCAATCGAGTGTAATTTTGACGACTGTAAGATTGTTGATAAAAAATATAATAAGATATGTGTTGTTGAGAATATATCTGATCAATGGAGCATAGAAAGTTCTAATATATTCAGTGGATATTTTCATATTTTAGGAGGTACAATTTCATCAGTTGGTCAAAAAAAAGAGGACTTGCTAATTAATTCTTTAGTAGAAAGAGTTAAAAAAGATAATATTGATGAAGTAATTTTAGCTACTAGTGCAACGGTTGAGGGTCAGACAACTGCATATTATATACAGGACAGTCTAAAAGGCATTGAGGTTAAAGTAACGAAGTTAGCTCAGGGTCTACCTGTTGGTGGTGAAATAGAAAGTTTGGATGATGGAACTTTATTTTCAGCTTTTAAAAACCGTTCAAATCTAATTTCTAATTCAGATTAGACTTTTTTTCTAATCTATTAATATGTAATAAAGGTTCAGTATATCCAGAGGGCTGCTGCTTGCCTTTGAATACTAAATCACATGCAGTTTTGAAAGCTATAGAGTTTTCGAAGTCGTCACTCATTTTAATATATTTAGAGTCATTCTTATTTTGACCATCAACAATTTTTGCCATATCTTTCATAATTTCTGTTACTTGAATTTCTGTAGTAATTCCATGATGTATCCAGTTTGCAATATGTTGCGAGGAAATTCTTAAAGTTGCTCTATCTTCCATTAGACCTACATTGTTAATATCTGGAACTTTAGAACAACCTATTCCTTGGTCAACCCATCTCACCACATATCCAAGTAATGTTTGGGCTGAATTACTTATTTCATTATTTATTTCCTCAACAGACCAATTAGTTCTATCTGCTACTGGTATTGTTAGAAGATCATCAAGTTTTCCTTGATCCCTATTTAAAATTTTTTTTTGTTCATCAAAAATATTTATTTCATGATAATGTAGCGCGTGAAGAGCAGCAGCAGTTGGAGATGGCACCCAAGCACAATTTGCACCAGCTTTTAAATGGCCTGTTTTTTGTTCCATCATATCTTTCATTTTGTCAGGCATAGCCCACATACCTTTACCAATTTGAGCTTTACCAGAAAAACCGCATTTTAATCCAATATCCACATTTCTGTTTTCGTAAGCTGTAATCCATTTTGATGACTTCATTTCTCCCTTTTTAATCATAGGTCCAGCCATCATTGATGTGTGCATTTCATCACCAGTTCTATCTAAAAATCCTGTATTTATAAAAAATACTCTATTTTTTAAGGACCTAATACACTCTTTCAAATTAGAGGATGTTCTTCTTTCTTCATCCATTATTCCTATTTTGCATGTGTATTTTTTTAATCCTAAAACTTCTTCTACTTTTGAAAAAATTAAATCTGTAAATGCTGTTTCTTCTGGTCCATGCATTTTAGGTTTAACAATATATACAGATCCAGTTCTTGAATTATTCTTTTTCTTTAAATCATGAAGTGCTGCAGCTGTCGTTATAAATGCATCTAAAATACCTTCTGGCACTTCATTTCCATCATTTAAAATAATGGATGGGTTTGTCATTAAATGCCCAACATTTCTTACAAGCAGAAGGCTTCTGCCATGTAACTTTAAACCCTTACCATCCCTAGAAATATAACTTCTATTTGGATTTAGCTTTCTCTCATATAATTTTCCATCCTTTTCAAATTTTGACTTTAGGTCTCCACGCATTAAACCTAGCCAATTTCTGTAACAAATAATTTTATCTTCAGAGTCAACTGCTGCTACACTGTCTTCATTATCACAAATAGTTGATACTGCTGACTCTACTATTATATCGCTTATGCCTGCATGGTCTTGTTGAGCAGCAAACGCTCTAGAATCTTTTAAAATTTCAATATGCAAATTATTATTTCTTAAAATAATTGCAGAAGGATTATCACTTTCGCCTCTATGACCAATAAATTTATCTTCATCTATCAAGCTAACTAAATCAGCACCTTTAAGAATTTTTAGCTTTCCGTCTTTTACGGCAAAGCTTTTTATTTTTTTCCAGCTTAAATCTTTCAATGGAAAATATTTGTCTAAAAAATCTCTGCCATACTTAATAACCATTTCACCTCTTAGCGGATCATATCTCTCTGAAACACTATCTTCTGATTGTTCAATAATATCAGTTCCGTATAAACTATCATATAAACTCATCCATCTAGCATTTGCAGCATTCAGAGCATATCTTGCGTTCATAACTGGCACTACCAGTTGAGGTCCTGCAATTTTTGCTATCTCGTCATCAACATCTTTTGTTTCAATTTGAAAATCAGGTCCTTCATTTTTTAAATAGCCTATTTCAATTAAAAATTTTTTATACTCTTGAAAATCAAATTCTGATCGCTTGTTTTTGATATGCCAATCGTCAATTTTATTTTGTAAATCTTTTCTAACACTTATTAATTCTCTATTTTTAGGTGCTAATTCATTTACAGTTTTTTCGAAACCTGCCCAAAAATTTTCTGGTGATACATCTGTTTCTTTAAGTAACTCATCCTTAACAAATTGAACAAGATCGCTAGATACTTTCAAACTTTTAATATTTATGTATTTTTCTTGCATAGCACTTTCGTGACCCCATCTGTATTTTTGCCTGAGAGTTTTGCTCCTTCGGCGGAATTTAATCTCTTTCCAGAGTGTTATGCCTACATCGGTCCTTTTGCCTGAGAGTTTCCGGGGTGGTTGCTCCTTCGGCGCTAAAAAATGCTTAGTCTCTCCCGATCATGGATTTCTATCTGTTAAAATTATTTAGTCAATTAATAACAATTACATTTAAAATAATTCATCATTTTATGGCCTTTTTTATAATTTAACTATCCGATATAACTAAAATATGAAAAATTACCTTAACTTTGAAAATGAAATTAAAAATCTTGAAAATGAGATAGAAAAATTAAAGGATCCTTATAATCAAGAAGGACTCTCAGAAGTGGATACTCAAAAAATATCTAGTACTCAAGCAGAGTTAGATGAAAAACTAAAAAATATTTACTCAAATTTAGATCCATGGCAAACAACTATGGTTGCAAGACATGAGGACAGACCAAAATCTAAATTTTTTATAGACAATTTATTTGAAGATTTTATTTCGTTGTCTGGTGATCGTCATTATGGTGAAGATAAATCAGTTTTAACTGGTTTTGCAAAATTTAAAGGAAATTCAGTTTTAGTTATTGGACAGGAAAAAGGAGAGGATTTAGATAGCAGAATCGAGAGAAACTTTGGAATGATGAGACCTGAGGGATACAGGAAAACAATTCGATTAATGAATTTAGCAAACAAATTTAGTATTCCAATAATTTCCTTTATAGATACTCCAGGTGCTTATCCAGGTGTTGGCGCAGAGGAAAGAGGTCAAGCAGAAGCAATTGCAAAATCAATAGAATGTTGCATGGAACTTAAGGTCCCAACAATTGCAATAATAATTGGTGAGGGTGGTTCTGGAGGAGCAATCGCTCTTGCATCTTCAAATAAAGTTATAATGTTTGAGAATGCAATATACTCGGTTATATCCCCCGAGGGATGTGCAACTATTCTTTGGAGGGACCCAAAAAAAATGCTTGACGCCGCAAAAGCAATGAAACTTTCAGCAAAAGACTTATTGAAGTTAAAAGTTATCGACGAAATTATTCCTGAGCCTTTGGGTGGTGCTCATCGAGATAGAGATACGATGCTTGAAAATTTAAAAACTTCTATCACACAAAATTTAGATTACTTCAAAGACTTGTCTCCAGAGGAGATAGCAAATGAAAGAAAAAATAAGTTTTTAAAGATTGGAAGGAATGATGGATTTATTAGCACAACTGAGGATTTTAGTTCATTAACTGTCAAAAAAAATAAATTTGAAAATATTTTAAAATCAAAAAAAATCCAAATTGGTATTGGTATAGGCGTTATTTTGATAGGTTTGATTTTTTTATTAATTTAAAATTATAAAGCTCCACAGCAATTTTTAAATTTTTTCCCTGTTGCTTCACATCTGTCATTTCTTGAAATTTTTTCATTTTTCTTAGTGATAAGTAAACATTTTGGATTGTTATTTTTTTCTATATTTCTAACATTTTGATTTGAGGATTGTTCTTCCTGAACTACTTTTAAATTCATCAAGATTGTAACATAGTCTAATTTTAGTTTTTCTAAGAGGTTTGAAAATAAATCAAAAGCCTCTTTTTTATATTCAACAAGAGGATCTCTTTGACCATAAGATCTTAAACCAACAACTTGTCTTAATTGTTCTAAATACTGAATGTGAGATTTCCAATTTAAATCAATTGATTGTAGAAAAATTCTTTTTTCAATATCTTTTGCATAATCTTCTCCAAGAATCTTAATTCTTTCATTTCTTGTTTCATTAAATTTTGAAAGTATTTTTTCTTTAAGCTCTTCATCTTTGGATGCAATTAATTCCTCAAACTCTTGATCTGTGAAACTTTTTCCCAGTATTTGCTTAATTCTGTTACTAAATTCTGTACTTTTAGGGTTTGAGAGTTTTTGAATTTTTAGTTTAATTAAGTCCTCAATTATCTCTTTTAGAAATTCATCAGAATAACCAAAAATATCGCTGCTACTCATTGCGTTTTTTCTTTGAGAAAAAACAACATGTCTTTGATCATTAAGAACATTATCAAATTTTATTAGGGTTTTTCTAATGTCAAAATTTCTTGCTTCTACCTTTTGCTGTGCTCTCTCTAATGCTTTATTGATCCAAGGATGATCTATGCTTTCTCCATCTTTAAGTCCTAACTTTTCAAGCATATTATTCATGGATTCAGAACCAAAAATTCTCATTAAGTCATCCTCTAAACTTACGTAAAATACTGAGCTTCCTTCATCCCCTTGTCTTCCTGATCTACCTCTTGCTTGATTATCAACTCTTCTAGACTCCATTCTTTCTGTGCCAATTACAAACAAGCCGCCTAAAGACTTTATTTTATCTTTATCAATTTTCAGCTGTTCATCAGGAATAGATCCTTTTTTTCCTCCAAGTTGAATATCAACACCACGTCCAGAAATACTGGTTGTGATAATTAAAGATTTTTCTTTACCTGCATTGGCTATAATTTCAGCCTCATTTTCATGATTTTTAGCGTTAAGAACTACATGCTTAATATTTTTTTTATTCAATAAATTTGAATAAATTTCAGATTTATTAATACTTGATGTAAAAACTAGTATTGGTTGGCCAAGCTCATTACGTTCTATAATTTTATTAACAATTGCATTATTTTTTTCTTCTTCAGTTCTAAATATTAAATCATTAAAATCATTTCTGATCATTTCTTTATTAGTGGGAATTACTACAACTGGTAAATCATAAATTTCAAAGAATTCTGCAGATTCAGTCAAAGCAGTACCAGTGCAACCTGCCAGTTTTTTATAAAGTTTAAAATAATTTTGATAGGTAATCGAAGCTAAGGTTTGATTTTCTGCCTGAATATCAATTTTTTCTTTTGCCTCAAGTGCCTGGTGCAAACCATCTCCAAATCTTCTACCCTCAAGAATTCTACCAGTTAATTCGTCAATTATTTTTAAACTTCCATCTTTTACAATATAGTCTTTGCCTTTCTCAAATAAATGATTTGCTCTTAACGCTTGATTAACATGATGAACTAGATGAAGGTTTTCTGGATCATAAAAATTATCATTTTTTAAAATTCCTGCATTTGAAAAAAGTTTTTCAACATTATTAATTCCATCGTTTGTCAAAAGAATACTCTTCTCTTTTTCGTCAATTTCAAAATCTTTATCATTTAAAATTTTTATAAGTTTATCAATTGCCAAATACTGAGCAGTTTTGTCCTCAGCAGACCCAGATATTATTAATGGTGTTCTTGCCTCATCAATTAAGCAAGAGTCTATTTCGTCAACAATTGAAAATGAATGTTCTCTTTGAACCATTTCATTTTGCGAAAATTTCATATTATCCCGAAGATAATCAAATCCTAATTCACTATTAGTTGCATAGGTTATATCGCAATTGTAATTTTTTTTACGTTCCTCATCGTTTTGGTCGTTATTAATAAATCCCGAAGTTAACCCAAGAAAATTATAAATTAGTCCCATTTCTACCGAGTCTCTTTTTGCTAAATAATCGTTAACAGTTACTATATGAACTCCTTTTTCACTTAGTGCGTTTAAATAAGCTGCCAATGCAATTGTTAAAGTTTTTCCTTCACCTGTTCTCATCTCAGCGATTTTACCCTCATGTAGAATTACACCACCAATTAATTGAACATCAAAATGTCTTTCTTTTCGAGTTCTTTTTGAAGCTTCTCTTACAAGTGCAAAAGCTTCAGGCATTATTTCATTTAATGATTTTCCACTCTTAATTAGATCTTTGAGCTCTAAAGTTTTTTGAGGAAAATCTGTATCATCTAAATTTACAATTTTTTCCTCTAGTGAATTAATTTTTTCAACAATCTTGCTTACTCTATCAAGCTCTTTTTGGTTGCTAGATTTAATAAATTTGGAGATTAGATTTAATGGATTAAACATGACTATTTGATTTATTCTTTAAGTATTATGTTTAATATATGTATTAAATAAATAATTTAAACAATATGGGAATAAATTTAACAAATTTTTTATCTTCACAATCAAAAAATACCAAAATGATTGATTTTCAAGACTTAGATCATATCGATGGTCTATCAATTTCAGTACTAAGCGCGAATTTATATAAAAATGACAGAGATGATTTATCAATGTTTTATTTCAGAGATGGTGCAAATCACGCCTCTTTATATACACAGTCTAAAATTGTTTCTGAAAATATAAAATGGAACTTAAATCAAAAAACTAAAAAAGTATTTTCTTTAATTGTTAATACTAGAAATGCAAACGCATTTACAGGTAAAGAAGGATATGAAAGTTTAAAAAAATTAGCAGATATAATCTCAAAAAATTTGACAGAGAAACAAAAACAAGACGAGGAAACACCAAAAAAAATAAATCCAAAACAAATTCTATTTGGCTGTACAGGAACAATCGGAGAAGAGTTTCCATTTGAAAAAATATCTTCTCAAATACCTAATTTAATTAATAAAATTCGTTACACACAAAACAAATTTATTTGGATGAAAGCTGCTCTTGGAATAATGACTACTGACACTAAGCCAAAAATTGCAATGGAGGAGTGCAATATAGGAAGTGAGAAAGTTAAAATTTATGGGATCGCTAAAGGTTCTGGGATGATACATCCTAATATGGCAACAACTTTAGCTTATATTTTTACAGATGCGAGTTTATCTAATGATATTTTAAGTAAGTTATTAAAAAAAAATATTTTTAACACTTTTAACGCCATTTCTTGTGATGGAGATACTAGTACAAACGACATGGTAACTATTTTTGCAACTAATAAAATTAATAATTCAAAAATAGAAAGTATAAATGAAAATAAAATAAAAAACTTTGATAAAGCCTTAAATAACGTTCTATTAAATCTAGCTAAGAGAGTTGTTGCAGATGGTGAGGGAGCATCAAAATTTATTTCTATAAACGTGTCTAAATGTAAAAATGAAATAGAGGCAAAAAAAATAGCTTTTTCTATAGGAAACTCACCTTTAGTAAAAACTGCAATTGCAGGAGAGGATCCAAATTGGGGAAGAATTATAATGGCAATAGGTAAAGCTGGACCAAAAATTAATTTAAAAAAACTTTGTATAAAATTAGGAAATATAAAAATAGTTAAAGATGGGAAACTTTATCAAAATTACAGTGAAGAGGTAGCATCTAAATATATGAAAAATGAAAATATTGATATTTGTGTTGAAGTTCATACAGGGAAAAAAGATTTTACTACTTACACGATGGATTTAACAAAGAAATATATAAATATTAATGCAAACTACAGAAGCTAAATAATATTGAAAATTTTCATTTAAAACCTATTTATAAAAAATGATTAAATACAAGTTAATTTGCAAAGATTGTAACACTAAATTTGATAGTTGGTTCGCATCGTCTAATGAATATGAGAAGTTAAAAAAAAGAAAGTTTTTGACCTGTCATAATTGTAACTCATTAAAAGTAGAAAAAACTTTAATGGCTCCACAATTAATAAACAGCAAAAATAAATCTGAGGCAAAATTAAATATCGCAAAGTACCAAAAAATTAAAAAAACTATTAAAAATTATCAAAAGTTCATTAAGGACAATTTTCAATACGTAGGAGACAATTTTGCTTATGAAGCAAGATCAATCCATTATAACAATAAAAAAAAATCTAAAGGCATATATGGAAGTGCCTCAACACAAGATCTTAAAGAGTTAAAAGATGAAGGAATAGAAGCCCAGATGTTTCCCTGGATAGAAGATAAAGAAAATTAATTTTTTAAAAATTTCGCAATATAGTTTACAGATAAATCTTTTGTAATACTCCACTCGTCTTTAATTATATTAAAATGCATTCCATCAAACTTTTTTAAAGATAAATTATTTTTGGTCAAAATCTTTTTAAGCTCTTCAGGTTTGACAAATTTTTCCCACTCATGGGTTCCTATTGGTAACCATCTTAAAACATATTCTGCTCCAACTATAGCAAACACATATGATTTTAAAGTTTTATTAATTGTTGCAACAAACATCAATCCATTTTTCTTGAGAAGTTTAGAGCATGATTTTAGAAAGAAAGAAATATCTTCCACATGCTCAACTATTTCCATATTGAGTATTACATCAAATTTTTTTGTAATTTTTAATTTTTCAGGAGACGAACAAATATAATCTATTTTAAGGCCATTTTTTTTAGCATGAAGTTTCGCAATTTTAATATTTTTAACTGATGCATCGATACCTGTAATATTAGCACCCAATCTACACATTGGTTCAGAAAGTAATCCTCCACCACAACCAATATCTAAAATATTAATTCCAGATAAAGGTTTATCTTTATTTCTTATTTTAAATTGTTCAATTATATTTTCTTTAATATATTTAATCCTTATTGGATTGAATTTGTGCAGAGGTTTAAATTTTCCATGGGGATCCCACCATTCATCCGCCATATTTGAAAATTTTTCTATTTCTTTTTTATTTACGCTACTCATGTGAGATAATTAGTTGACATAGCAATTAAGATGTATTTTATCAAATATTAATTAAATAATTATTTAGCTGATCATGAAAACTGTAGTACTTAAATTTGGTGGAACTTCTGTTGGTAGTATCGATAGAATTAAAAAAGTATGTAAAATTATAGCTTCTTATAAAAAGAAAAAATATAAAGTGGTTGTAATTTCTTCAGCTATGAGTGGTGTTACAAATGATCTAGTTAATAAATCAAAGTCAATTAGTAACAATTTTGATTTAGCAGAATATGACGCACTAGTATCCACTGGTGAACAAGTTTCATGTGCGCTTATAGCAGGCCGATTAAAACATATTGGATTAAAATCTAGATCTTGGTTATCTTGGCAGTTACCTATATTTACAGAGGGTAATTACTCAAGTGCTAGAATAAATAAAATAAATATTAAGGAATTAAATAAATATATTAAAAGTGGCGGCATCCCAATTGTTACTGGTTTCCAAGGAATTAATAAAAATTTTAGAATTACGACTATTGGTAGAAGTGGATCTGATGCTACAGCAATAATGTTAGCTAAATATATTAAAGCTGACGAATGTATAATCTATACTGATGTAGAAGGAGTTTATACTACTGACCCGAGACAGCACAAAAAAGCAAAAAAAATTAAAAAAATTTTTTATGATGAGATGCTTGAAATGGCATCATTAGGCTCAAAAGTTATGCAACCAACATCAATTCAGGATGCAAAGCTGAATAAAATAGATATTAAAGTTAAATCCTCTTTTGCATTTAAGTCAGGAACTTTAATTACAAATTCTAAAAAATCATTTAGTGACCAAATAATTACTGGAATTTCATCAACTAAAAATGATGCTAAAATTACAATAGTAGGTGTTAAGGATAGACCAGGCGTTGCTGCATCAATCTTTAAACCGTTATCTAAAAATTTAATTAACGTTGATATGGTTATTCAAAATATCTCACAAAATGGAAAAAATACCGATTTGACTTTTACAATCAAGTCTGAAGACCTAAAAAAAACTGAAAAGCTAATAAAAGAAAATAAAAGTATTTCATATAAAAAATTATCTTTTGACAGAAATGTCTCTAAAGTATCAATTATTGGTGTTGGAATGATTACAACACCTGGAATAACTTACAGAATGTTCCAAGCTTTAGCTGCAAAAAAAATAAATATTTTAGTTATTTCAACATCTGAAATTAAAATTTCAGTTTTAGTATCAGCAAAGCATGTTAAAAAGGCAATTGCATCTTTACATAAAGAATTTAAGTTAGATTAATTAAATGAGTGTTAGACCATTTAGAGATATCAGAAGAAGAAAAACAAAAGTAATAAATGTTGGTGATGTAAAAATTGGTGGTGATAATCCAATTTCTGTTCAATCCATGACCAACACTTTAACAACGGATGTTAAAGCAACAATAAATCAAATTAATGATATTGCTGAGGAAGGAGCGGACATAGTTAGAGTTTCGTGTCCAGATAAAGAGTCGACAATAGCTCTTAAAGAAATAGTTAAACATGTATCTATCCCAATAGTAGCGGATATTCATTTTCACTATAAAAGAGCGATCGAAGCAGCAGAAAATGGAGCCAAATGTTTAAGGATAAATCCTGGTAATATTGGTGAGGAATCGAAAATTCACGATGTTCTAAGTGCTGCAAAGAATAATGGTTGCTCAGTTAGAATTGGAGTAAATGCTGGATCATTAGAAAAAGATATATTAGATAAGTTTAAAGAACCTTGTCCAGAAGCTCTAGTGGAAAGTGCTTTAAGAAATATAAAAATATTAGAAGATAAAGATTTTTTTAATTTCAAAATAAGCGTTAAATCTTCAGATGTTTTTTTATCAATTGGTGCTTACAGACAATTATCTAAAGTATCTGATTATCCTCTTCATTTAGGCATCACTGAGGCTGGGAGTTTTGTATCTGGAAGTATTAAGTCTTCTATAGGACTTGGAAGTCTTTTAATGGATGGAATTGGTGATACAATAAGGATTTCTTTATCAGATAATCCAACAAAGGAGGTAACGATTGGAAATGAAATTCTAAAATCATTAAATCTAAGAAATAGAGGTGTTAAAATCATATCATGCCCCTCTTGCGCGAGACAAGCTTTCCAAGTAATTGACACTGTAAAAATATTAGAAGAAAAACTTTCTCACATAAAAACACCAATAACGTTGTCAATAATAGGATGTGTTGTGAATGGACCTGGAGAAGCAGCTATGACAGACATAGGTATTACTGGCGGTGGAAAAGGTAACAATATGCTTTATTTATCTGGAGTACAGAGTGAAAAGATTTTGACCAAAGATATTATTGAAAAAGTTGTTACAGAAGTTGAAAAGAAGGTTTCTGAGCTGGAAAGTTAAAGATGATACCCGATAAAACTATTGAAGAACTTATATCAAGGCATACTACATTAGAAAAAGATTTATCTTCTGGGACTATAGATAAAAAGTTATTTGCTGAAAAATCAAAAGAATATTCAGACGTAAATGAAATTATTGAAAATGCAAAAAAATATATTTCATTTAATGACGATAAGAAAGAATTAGAAAAAATATTAAACGATAGTTCATCAGATGAAGAATTGAAAAATATGGCTGAAACGGAGTTAAGTGATTTACAAATACAACATGAGACAAACGAAAAAAAATTAAAGTTATTTTTACTACCAAAAGATGAAGCAGATAAAAAAAATGCTATTATTGAAATAAGAGCAGGAACTGGCGGTTTGGAAGCAAGTTTATTTGCGTCTGATCTCTTTAAAATGTACGAAAAAGTAAGTCATAAAAAAAAATGGTCTTTAGAACTCATTTCAATTTCAAGAAGCGACGCTGGTGGCTTAAAAGAAGTTATAGCCTCAATTAAAGGTAATAATATTTATTCAACACTTAAATATGAAAGTGGAGTCCATAGGGTACAAAGAGTTCCTGATACTGAAACTCAAGGAAGAGTTCATACATCAGCAGCAACAGTTGCTGTATTACCTGAAGCAGAGGAGGTTGATTTAAAAATAAACGACTCAGATTTAAGAATAGATGTTTTTAGAGCTGGTGGACCTGGAGGGCAATCAGTAAATACAACTGACAGTGCTGTTAGAATAACTCATATTCCTACTGGATTATCTGTCTCCCAGCAGGACGAAAAATCACAACATAAAAATAAAGCAAAAGGAATGAAAATACTTAGATCACGTTTGTATGAATTAGAGAGATCTAGAATCGATCAAGAAAGATCAAAAGATCGTAAAACTAAAATTGGGACTGGAGATAGATCAGAACGTATTAGAACTTATAATTTTCCTCAAGGAAGAGTAACAGATCACAGAATAAACTTAACACTACATAGATTAGAAGAATTTTTAGAAGGCGAAGCTTTTGATGAAATGATTGAGTCATTAACTTTACAAGCTCAAGAAGAGAGCTTAAATAATTTAAAATAATGAATATTAATTCAGCAATTATTTATGGTGCAAAAGTTTTAAAGGATAATTTAATAAAAAATCCATATTTAGACTCTGAAATATTAATGACCACGGTAATCGAGAAAGATAGAAAATATATTTTGCTTAATTCTAAAAGAGAACTAGATAAAAAGGATTTAAATACTTTTCACAAATTGATAAAGAAACGATCAATTGGAAAGCCAATTGCTTATTTAACAAATAAAAAATTCTTTTGGAACTCAGAATTTACTGTATCAGAAGACATCTTGATACCTCGACCAGATACAGAGTTGGTTATTGAGAAAGTTTTAGATTTAACTGCACATAAAAAAAAATTAAATATTTTAGAGATCGGTGTTGGATCTGGATGTATTCTCTTATCAATTTTAAAAGAGAGAAAAAGTTTTTATGGAACAGGAATTGATATAAGCAAAAGTTGTTTAAAAATAAGTAAATTAAACGCAATTAAGCTTGAAGTAAGCTCCAAACTTAAATTATTTAAATCAAATGTTGACAAATTCAATTTAGGCAAATATGATTTAATAATATCTAATCCTCCATATATTAAGAATTTTGATTTAAAATATTTGGAAAAAGATGTTGCTAAGTTTGAACCAAAGCTAGCTTTAAAGGGTGGATTAGACGGTTTATCAGCAATCAGAAAAGTTATTAAGAAATCATCTGAACTGATTAAAAAGAATGGTAAGTTTGTTTTAGAGATCGGTTTTGATCAAAAAAATAAAGTAATTAGTTTATTAAAAAAAGAGGGGTTTTATATTAACAGTATTAACAAAGATCTTGCTAATAATGATCGATGTTTAGTCTGTACAAAGATATAGTTTTTTAGAAATCATGGTAACATTCAGAAATAATAATAATAACAATAGAAGAAATAATTTTAGAAGAAACGACAGAAGCTTCAAATCAAATGGGGATAGACCAAAATTTGGATCAAATTTCTCTAACAATGAAAATTTTAAAAGAAAAACTCCTGGTAGAAACAACCATAATGCACCAAAATTAATTGAAAAATATAATGATTTAGCCAGAGAAGCCTCTTCAAATGGTGACAAAATTTTATCTGAAAATTATCTTCAACACGCAGATCATTTTACAAGAGTTTTGAATGAAAGAGAAAGTATCAGAAGAGAGCGATTTTCTGTTAATAAAAGTGAGGATCAAGCTAATCATTTAGAGGAAAACAAGATACAAAATGAAGAAATCTCAAAAAGTAATATAGCTAATGAAGCAAAAAAAGAGAATGAGGAAGAAAAAGTTCCAGAGACACAAGTTTAAATCCTTAATTTATACCTATAATTTTTTCAGATTTTAAAACATCTAATTTAATTTTTTTAGTCTCAAAAATTTTTCTTTCTTTACCCTTTAAAATCTTTCCAGAAGGCAGTTTAAGTTTTTGAGAATTTACTTTTTTTCCATTAACTATAACTTCATAATGTAAATGAGGACCAGTCGATTTACCTGTTGACCCTACATATCCTATAGTTTGACCTTGTTTAACTCTTACACCTGCTTTAATACCACGAGCAAATTTTGACATATGTGCATAAATAGTTTGGTAGGTAGAATTATGTCTTATTTTAACACAATTTCCTCCACCACCACACCATCCTGCTTTTTTTATTACGCCGTCTCCTGATGCCATAATAGGAGTTCCCATTGGTGCAGCAAAATCAGTTCCTCTATGCATTTTGTTAAAACCATCTATAGGATGTTTTCTCATTCCAAAAGGAGATGAAAGCCGAGCACCATTTATTGGAGTCTTCATTAATGCCTTTTTAACACTTTTTCCATTTTTATCGTAGTGGCCTTCACTGTCATCTTTATCAAAATAATACAAACTATTATCTTGACCACTAAGTTTAAGATTAGCATAAAGGATTTCTCCAGTCTCAACTATCTCATTTTTTTCGTTTAAGAATATTTCATACATAATTTGAAATTTATCTTGTTTTCTTATGTCTCTTTGGAAGTCTACTTGAAATCCATAAATTCTTGCAAACTCAACTATTGTATTGGCTGGAATATTTTGATCAGTTGCAGCTTTATAAAGACTTTTCAAAATTATATTTTCCTTATAAACTATTTTTTTATCAAGTTTTATTGATAAAATTTGTTCATTAAATTCATCACTCTCAATATTTCTTTTTAAAAATATTTTTTGAGTATTTGAAGTTTGATATACAAATTCACTAATTGTATTATTTGTTTTATCTAAATTAAATTGAATTATTTGTTTTGTATTTAATTTG
>CACKYY010000010.1 GCA_902604525.1 uncultured Pelagibacteraceae bacterium
ATATTATATAGATGATTATGTACAAAAGATTTATAATAGCACTGGTTTCAACTTTTTTATTATCTTTTAATGCAATTGCAGCCTCTGATGGCGAATTGATCTTGTCAGAAAATGCAAAACCAAAAAAAATAAAAGATTGTTTTGAAAAACTTAACAGAGTTACATTTTCATTCAATCAAGGTTTAGACAAAGCTATTATAACACCAATAGCAAAGGGTTATAGGAAATTGCCAGATCCAATACAAAGGGGTACTAGTAACGCAGTAAAAAATTTATCTACTTTAATAACGATACCTAATAACGTTTTACAAGGAGATGTAAAAACTGCATTGATTAATAGTGGAAGGTTAGTTGTAAATACAACAGTTGGACTATTGGGTATTATTGACGTAGCGAATAAAATGGGATTTCCAAAATATGTTAAGGAAGACTATGGTCAAACTTTAGGGGCTTGGGGTGTAGGTCCAGGTTGTTATCTAGTTCTTCCAGTTTTAGGTCCTTCAACAATTAGAGATACGGCTGGATCTTTTGCAAATGTCTTGGGAGGAGATCCTTGGTATAATGCTTCAGTGCATGGTAATAACGAGTTTTTAAGTGAAGGTGTTTTTTTGACATCTAAAGCCCTAAGTGGAGTTGAGTTTAGAGCAAATAATATTGAGTCACTTGATAACCTTGAAAAAAATTCAGTAGATTTTTATGCTTCAGTAAAAAGTTTATACTTACAAGATAGAGAGAATAAAATTGAAAATCAAAATAGAGGAAATATAGAGGTTATTTATAAAAACGAAGAAGATTGGGAAGAAATAGACAACCAATAAAGAATTCTCTGTGAATGAAAAAAATTTTCTTAATTCTATTACTATTAAGCATAAACTCTTCAAATCTTTACTCTATTGAGCCAGATGTATTTGTTCAATCTACTGTAAACAGAGCTTCACAAATTTTATCCAAAAATATTTCAAAAGAAGAAAAAATTAATGAGTTAAAATCTGTAGCTAAAGAAACCGTTGATATAAAAGGAATTGGTTTTTATTCTCTAGGTTTAGCAAGGAAAAATCTGAATGATAGCCAAAAAATTGAATATTCAAAATTATTTGAGGATTATTTTTTGAAAAGTTTTTCTAGTCGTTTGGCTGAATATACTAATCCTGAAATAGAAGTTAGTGATAAAAAAGTGTTAAATAGAAACTATACAATCGTAAATAGTTTTTTAGTAGGGACCTCAGAAAGACCTGAGGTAAAAATTGATTGGAGAGTTTATACAAAAAATCCTGAAAACCCATTAATAAGAGATTTAATTATAGAGGGATTAAGTTTGGCAAGAACACAAAAAGAAGAGTTTTCGTCAATATTAAATTCTAACGATGGAGATATTAATGCTCTATTTAAAACTTTAGAAGAATTTTCAAAAAATTAATTTTCTAAACGTTGATTTTACTGGATTTGGTGGGCCCGCCAGGACTCGAACCTGGGACCAATACATTATGAGTGTACTGCTCTAACCAACTGAGCTACAGGCCCTAAACTTAGAATTAGTTATACCATTTTTTTACAGTTATCAATTAAAGATAACTTTTTTATGGTGGGCCGTGTTGGTTACGCTCCAACTACCCCTGCAATGTCAATGCAGTACTCTACTATTGAGCTAACGGCCCAGTACTAACTTTCTAGGAAACTTTTAAGTTGTTTTGATCTACTTGGGTGTTTTAATTTTCTAAGAGCTTTCGCCTCAATTTGTCTAATTCTTTCTCTTGTTACTGAAAACTGTAAACCAACTTCTTCTAAGGTATGGTCCGTATTCATTCCTACGCCAAATCGCATCCTTAAAACTCTTTCCTCTCTTGGTGTTAAAGTTGACAGTATTTTAGTAGTTGCCTCTCCAAGATTTGATTTTATTGCTTGTTCAAGTGGTGCAAGGGCTTTCGTATCCTCAATGAAATCTCCTAAGCTACTATCTTCTTCATCACCTACAGGTTTTTCTAATGAAACAGGTTCTTTTGAAATTTTAAGAACTTTTCTGACTTTATCTAATGGCATTCTAAGTTTCTGAGCTAATTCTTCAGGTGTAGCTTCTCTACCAAATTCACTTAATATTAATCTTTGAGTTCTTACAATTTTATTAATCGTTTCAATCATATGAACAGGGATACGAATTGTTCTTGCTTGATCTGCAATAGATCTTGTAATTGCTTGCCTAATCCACCAAGTAGCATATGTTGAAAACTTATATCCTCTTCTATATTCAAATTTATCAACAGCCTTCATTAATCCAATGTTACCCTCCTGAATTAAATCTAAAAACTGAAGACCTCTATTGGTATATTTTTTTGCAATTGAGATAACTAATCTTAGATTGGCTTCAACCATTTCTTTTTTGGCAATTCTTGACTCTTTTTCACCCTTTTGAACCCTGCTAACTAATTTTTTAAAATCTGTTACCGAAATTCCTAACTTATGACTTATTTCAATTAATCTCTCTCTAATATTTTTAAATTCTTCTTTATTTTTAGAGAAAAATTGTTTCCAAATATTATTGGTATCTAAGAATTTTTTTAAATTTGGGTTAATTTCATTGCCGATATAAAATTTAATAAATTCATTTCTTGGAATTTTGTGATCCATTGCAAGCCTCAAAAGATTACCCTCAAGAGAAACAATTTTTTTGTTTTCAACATAATGCTTTTGCACAAGATCCTCTAAAACTGATGGAGATAATTGAAGTGATTTTATATTTTCTAATATATCAATAACTATTTTATCGTGACCTTTTTCTTTTGCTGGCGTAAAATTTTTAGAATTTAAAACACAATCTAATTTTTCTTTTTGGTATTTAATTAATTTTGTATATTCTTTAGTTAATGTGTTAACGGTTTTTAGAACTTTAGGCTTAATTTCAGTTTCCATTGCAGCAAGAGTGGGATTGAAGTCATCATCTTCATCAGAAGATCCTTCTTCTTTATCTGTCTCACCAGCATTTTTTTGTTTAGCACTTGGGCCTGTCGACTCATCCTCCATATAATTAGTATCAATATCGATAATTTCTCTTACTAAAATTTCATCTTTTTGTAATTTTTCATTCCATTCAAAAAATTGTTGAGCAGTTATTGGACTTTGAGAAAGCGCAATTAACATCACATCTTTTCCAGCCTCAATTCTTTTTGCAATTGCAATTTCACCTTCTCTAGAAAGAAGTTCTACACCACCCATCTCACGTAAATACATCCTAATAGGATCGTCGCTTTTTTCAATTGTCTTGCCTTCTTCTTTTCCTGAGTTTTCTTTTTTTCTTATAACTTTAAAATCAGATTTTTTTTCAACTAAGGAAACATTTTCATTCAAAATATGAATAAAAGCTTGAGCCAAGTTATCATCAGATAAATTTCTTTTTCCAAGAGATTTGCTTAATTCTTCATAGGTTATGAATCCTCTATGAGTTCCTCTACCCATTAATCTAGCAAATGATTTTGTTATAATTCTTTCCACGGCAATAAAAGTTTGGAAGTCTTATATAATGTCAAATCTGTAAAAATCCATGACTAAATTAGCCGGATTAATTGAGATTCTGCTTTTTTTTGAGCTCTTTTAGCTCATTAAATGTGGTCTCACTCATGTCGACTGAGAACTTCGATTCTAATTCTTGAATTCTAAACTCAAGATCATAATTCATCAAATCTCTTGAAATATCCTCTAACAATTCGATGATTTTTTGATCATCATCTGCTTGATTTTTAAGAATATGTTTAATGGGTGCAAATTTATTTATTTTTTCTAGCAATTGATTGTCTAACTTTAAATCCTCAATTGTAATTTGCTCTCCAGATTTCAGTGTCTGAATTATTAGTTCAAATATTTTTATATTAACTTCGGTAAATAACTTAATATTTTCGATTAAATGTATATTTGCTTGCAACAAATTTAAATTATTCATTACTAGATACAATAAAGAGAACTCTTTAAGCTCTACCCCAGTAAGCAATTGACTGTCATTAAAATGCTTCTTGGTTGTTTCTAGTGGTTTAGTTTTTTTAACAAAAAATTTTTTCTTATTTTGATTGGAATGTGGCGTTAATTCTGCAATTTTTTCTAGAAAATATTCTAGTACATATTTTTTTATAAAATCATCTTTAATTGTACTTGCAATACTTCTCAATTTTTTTTCAAAAATTGCTAATGAAGAAGGGTTATTTTCTGTTTGTTTTTTATAATGACTAAAAATAAATTGGTGGATAGAAAGTTTACTTTGTTTATTAAAATCAATGAAATTAGCCTTACCATTTTTATTTACATAACTGTCGGGGTCTTCCTTGTCTGGTAAAAATAAAAATGAAATATTTTTTTCTGGTTTTAATTCTTTAATAGAGTTCTCTGCAGCTCTTAATGCTGCTTTATAACCACTTTCATCACCATCGAAGCATATAATAATATCATTAAAAAACTGGTTAAGAGTTAAAATTTGTTTATCAGTCAAAGAAGTTCCAAGATTAGCAACTGCATTATCAATCCCGTTTTTGCTTAAACCAACAACATCCATATATCCCTCAACTAGATAGATATGATCTATTTTATTAGAAAGTTTTCGAGCTAAATCTAAATTATATAAATTAGACCCTTTTTTAAAAAAATTTGTTTCAGGGGAATTTATATATTTAGCCAAATAATCTACCTTTTCGATTATTCTCCCCCCTAAAGCTATTGGTTGACCCGAGATATTATTGATTGGAAAAATTAATCTACCTCTAAATCTTTCAACATATATTTTCTTTTTTTCATCTAAGTAAAATAAACCCGTTTCAACTAAACTTTGCTCACTATAATTATCTTTAAATTTCTCAAAGAAATTTGGATTTTTTTCTATGTATCCAATTTTAAATTTTTTAACTTCGTCTTTAGTTAAAGATCTATTTTTTAAATAATCTCTTGCAAAAGAATAGCTCTCATTTTTTAACAATTCATCGTGATAAAAATCTACATACTGGCTAAAAATTGATTGGTACTCTTTCCATTTTTTTTCTCTTTCTTCATCCTGTTTCGAAAACATATAAGGTTGCATTCCAGCTAATTGAGCTAAATGCTTTACTGCCTCTCCAAATTTAAGATTTTGAAATTTCATAACAAAATCAAAAATGTTTCCATGCTCTGAGGTTGCAAAACAATGATAAAATTCTTTTTCATCATTTACCGTAAATGAAGGTGTTTTTTCGTTTTTAAATGGAGACAAGCCAACAAACTCTTTACCCCTTTTTTTTAAGGAAACAGTTTTTGAGACAACTGTTGATACTTTTAATCTTGTCTTTATTTCATCAAGGTATTCTTTTGGATACTTCATTATTTATTAAATAAGTCTTTGATCATCGGGCCTGCTTTAGCAAAATCAATTTCATCCGAATGAGTTTTCTTCAACTCCCCCATTACTTTACCCATATCTTTTATTGAATTAGCACCCAGTCTAGCAATTAAATCTGCACAGATTTTTTTGGTTTCCTCTTCTCCAAGTTGCTTTGGAAGAAATCTAGTCAAAATATCATATTCATTTTGTTCAACCTCTAGCAAATCATTACGGTTATTTTTTTTGTATATATCAATCGATTCGGCTCGTTGTTTAACCATTTTTTTTAAAAGCTTCTTAATATCTTCATCATCTGTATCTTTTTTATTTGGTCCAGATCGGTTAATTATGTCTAGATCCTTAATGGATGACAATATTAACCTATAGGTTGATATCTTATTTTTATCTTTTAATTTAAGAGCAGTTTTGTATTCGTTTTCGATAGTATCTTTTAAGGACATGATTTTTTTAATCTACTTCAAAGAAATAATTCTTCAAAAGAAAAATTGTTTTTTTACAATTTATTATACATCTCTGTTGCGATAATAGAGCAATTATTGTATTAACCTTTAACTTATGAGTTGTAATTGATCAAAAAAGCAAAAAAAACAAACTCAAAAAATTCACAAATTAATACAGGCGTTTTAGTTCTTGAAAATAAGAGGGTTTTTAAAGGGATTGGGATTGGCTATCAAGGAGAAGCAACTGGAGAAGTTTGCTTTAATACCTCATTAACTGGTTACCAAGAAATTATTTCAGATCCTTCCTACGCAGGTCAGATTATAAATTTTACATTCCCACATATTGGAAATGCTGGAACAAATAGAGAGGATGTTGAGTCTGATAAAATCTGGACAAGAGGTGTCATCTTTAATTCAGAAATAACCTCTCCTTCAAATTATAGAGCACTTTTACATTTAGATGCTTGGCTTAAAAAAAACAAAATTGTAGGGATTACAGGGCTGGATACTAGAAGTTTAACAAACTTTATTAGAGATAAGGGGGCACCTAAGGGAACGATTGCTTACTCAAAAAATGGAAAGTTCAATGTTAGCAAATTAACAAATTCAACAATTAAATGGAGTGGTTTGAAAAATCTTGATCTTGCAGAAACTGTTACAACTCAAAAGAACTATATTTGGAAAGGACTTCAAACTTGGAAAAAAGAAATAGGATTTAAAAAGAATACAAAAAACCTTTTTCATGTAGTTGCAATTGATTATGGAATAAAAAAAAATATTTTGAGATATTTCTCAGATTTCAAATGTAAAGTAACAGTAGTTTCTTGCAAAACTACTGCAGAAAAAATCATAAATCTTAAGCCAAATGGGATATTTTTGTCCAATGGTCCTGGTGATCCAGCAGCGACAGGAAAGTATGCAATAGAAATACTAAATAAATTAATCAAAAAAAATTTACCTATATTTGGGATTTGTTTAGGTCATCAAATTTTAGCTTTAGCTTTGGGTGGTAAGACAAAAAAAATGAAGTTGGGTCATAGAGGGGCCAATCATCCTGTTAAAAATTTAGTCCATGATAAAGTTGAAATCACTAGTCAAAATCATGGTTTTGTAGTAGTTGAAGAAACTTTACCTAAAAAAATTGAAGTTACTCATAAGTCTCTTTTTGATAACACAATTGAAGGAATAAGACTTAAAAACAAACCAATATTTTCAGTACAATATCATCCAGAGTCTAACCCTGGACCACAGGATAGTGTCTACCTATTTAAAGAATTTATTAACAATATGAAAAAAGATGCCAAAAAGAAAAGATATTAAAAAAATATTAGTTGTAGGTGCTGGACCTATTATTATCGGTCAAGCATGTGAGTTTGATTACTCAGGTACACAAGCTTGTAAGGCGTTAAAAGATGAGGGTTTTAAGGTAATATTAATTAACTCAAATCCTGCAACCATTATGACTGATCCAGATGTTGCGGACAAAACTTATATCGAGCCCATAACATTAGAGGTTTTGGAAAAAATACTTATCAAAGAAAAACCTGATGCAATTCTTCCTACAATGGGTGGTCAAACTGCGCTTAATCTTGCAATGGAAGCGGAAAAAAAAGGAATTTTAAGAAAATATAAAATTGAACTAATAGGCGCAAATTCTAAAGCAATTGCCAATGCAGAGGATAGGAAAAAATTTAGAAAAAATATGATTGATATTGGTCTAGATTTACCTAAATCTGAGATTGTTAACAATATCAACCAAGCCTCTAAAGTTTTAAAAAAAATTGGTTTACCTGCAATCATAAGACCTGCATTTACACTTGGAGGTCTTGGCGGTGGTATTGCTAAAAATAAAAAAGATTACTTAAAAATAATTAAAAGTGGACTTCACGAGTCTCCAGTTAGCCAAGTATTGGTTGAAGAATGCTTGGAAGGCTGGAAAGAATTTGAGATGGAAGTGGTAAGAGATAAAAAAGACAACTGTATTATTATCTGCTCTATTGAAAATGTTGATCCTATGGGAATTCATACTGGTGACTCAGTAACTGTTGCCCCCGCACTAACCCTTACTGATAAAGAATATCAAGTAATGAGAAATGCCTCAATTGCTTGCTTAAGAAAAATTGGAGTGGAAACTGGTGGATCCAACGTTCAATTTGCAATCAATCCAAAAAATGGACGAATGGTTGTAATAGAAATGAACCCAAGAGTTTCTAGATCATCAGCACTAGCATCAAAAGCAACTGGTTTTCCAATTGCAAAAGTTGCAGCAAAACTTGCTGTTGGTTACACGCTGGATGAATTAAAAAATGAAATTACAAAAGTTACCCCTGCATCCTTTGAGCCTAGCATTGATTATGTGGTAACAAAAATTCCAAGATTTACTTTTGAAAAATTTTCAACCTCACCAGCAACATTAGGTACCTCAATGAAATCTGTCGGAGAAGCAATGGCAATTGGTAGAAATTTCAAAGAGTCGCTTCAAAAAGCACTGGTTTCTCTTGAAACTGGTTTTTCAGGATTAGACAGAGTCCTGGATCTAACTAAAAAACAAATTGAGAAAAAACTCAAAGAAAATATTCCAAATAAACTTCTTGTTGTTGCAGAAGCAATACGAAAAAAAGTTAATTTAAAAAGAATATTCGCATTATCTAAAATTGATCCATGGTTTTTAGAACAGATTAAAGAAATTGTGGATACAGAGAATATGATTAAAAAGAAAGGATTACCAAAGGATTTTGTTGAATTTAATAGAATAAAATCATTTGGCTTTTCTGACAAAAAACTTTCTGAATTATCTAAAACGTTAGAAGAAATTGTTAGAAGAAAAAGAACAGCACTTAAAATTTTACCAGTTTTCAAAAAAGTTGATACTTGTGCTGCTGAATTTAAATCTTTTACACCTTATATGTATTCAACATATCAACGAAATTTCTCAATTAATTCAGAGTGTGAGGCAAATCCATCAGATAAGAAAAAAATTATTATTTTAGGAGGTGGTCCTAACAGAATAGGACAAGGTATAGAATTTGATTATTGTTGCTGCCAGGCAAGTTTTTCTTTAAAGGATGCTGGTTTTGAAACAATCATGATTAATTGTAATCCTGAAACTGTCTCAACTGATTATGACACAAGTGATAGACTTTATTTTGAACCCTTAAAAGAAGAATATGTTTTTAATATTATTAAAAAAGAACAAGAAAAAGGTAATCTTGTTGGAATAATTGCGCAGTTTGGTGGACAAACACCAATAAAACTTGCAAAATTCTTACACAATCACAAACTTCCAATTCTAGGAACACAGTACACTTCTATAGATTTAGCTGAGGACAGAGATCGATTTAGAAATTTGTTAGATAAACTTAAATTAAAACAAGCTGAAAGTGGGATAGCAAAAACATTTAAACAAGCAATACAAATTTCTGAAAAAATTGGTTTACCTTTAATGGTGAGACCTTCTTATGTGTTAGGTGGAAGAGCAATGGAAATTGTTCATGAAAAAAACCAACTTAAAAATTTTGTAGAAGAGGCTTTTAAGGCTGCTGAGGAAAATCCAATTTTAATAGATAAATTTATTGATCATGCAATGGAAGTTGATGTTGATGCCATCTCAGATGGAAAACAAGTTCATGTTGCAGGGATCATGCAACATATAGAGGAAGCTGGTATTCACTCTGGGGACTCTGCATGTAGTTTGCCCCCTGTATCTATAAAACCATTCTTGATAAAAGAAATTGAAAACCAAACTAAGAAGTTGGCATTAGCTCTAAAAGTTAAAGGTTTCATGAATATTCAATACGCAATTAAAAAAGATGAAATTTACGTAATTGAGGTTAATCCTCGAGCAAGTCGAACAGTACCATTTGTATCAAAAGCAAAAGGATTACCCCTTGCAAAAATTGCATCACGTGTCATGGCAGGTGAAAAATTATCAAAATTTAATTTAAGAGATAAATCTAAAGGAATGTATGCAGTTAAAGAAGCTGTGTTCCCTTTTAATAAATTTCCAAACAGCGATCTGCTTTTAGGTCCAGAGATGAAATCAACAGGTGAAGTAATGGGATTTGATAAAAACTTTGGAATGGCTTTTGCTAAAAGCCAAATAGCCTCTGCTAACTCTTTACCTAAAGATGGATTGGCATTTATTTCCTTAAAAGATAGTCATAAAGATGAAGGAATAGGTTTAGCAAGAGAATTGATTAAATTAAATTTTACACTTTGTGCAACTCGGGGAACAGCAGAATACATAAGAAAACATGGGATGAAATGTAGAATTATAAATAAAGTCAGTAGTGGCTCCCCTCATATAGTCGATATATTAGATTCTAAAAAAATTGGTCTTGTTATTAATACTGGTGGTGGAAATAGCGAACACAGATTAAATGATGCAATAGCCCTTAGAAGAGGAACGCTTAAAAACAAAGTTCCTTATTGTACTAATATGTCAACAGCGTTGGCATGTTTAGAGGCAATCAAATCACTTAAAACAAAAAAATTAGAGGTTACTTCTCTACAGGATATATAAATTTTAGACATCGACAATTAATGTGTCTTTGGATCCTCCACCCTGAGAACTATTGACAATTGTACTCCCTTTTCTGAGTGCAACTCTTGTTAATCCTCCTGTGCTCACATAAGTAGTTTTTCCACTTAGAACAAACGGCCTTAAATCAAGATGTCTAGGCTCAATATCATTTTCGGTAATTGTTGGTGCCGTTGAGAGAGTTTCAAGAGGTTGTGCAATATACTCTCTTGGGGTTTTTTTAATTTTGGCTATTACTTCATCTCTTTCTTTTTTATCTGCTTTAGGGCCTATCATTATTCCATAACCACCTGAGGCATTAGCAGGTTTAACAACTAACTTAGAGATATTTTCAATTACATAGTTTCTTTCATTTTTATTATGACAAAGGTATGTTTCTACCTGGTTCAAAATTGGCTGTTCGCCAAGGTAATAAACAATCATTTTATTAACATAAGAGTAAACTACCTTGTCATCAGCTACTCCAGTGCCTATAGCATTAATTATACCAACATTTCCTTTACGCCAGCTCTTAAATAATCCTGGTACTCCTATCAGTGAACCTTTGAAAAATACCTTGGGATCAAGAAAATTATCATCAAGACGTCTGTATATACAATCAACCTTAAGAGGGCCTTTGACGGTCTTCATATAAACAATGTCGTTCTCAACGAATAAATCTTTTCCCTCAACTAATGCTATACCCATCTGCTCAGCCAAAAAAGAGTGCTCAAAGTAGGCTGAGTTATATATACCTGGGGTTAAAACTACCATATGTGGGTTTGCAGTTTTTTTTGGAATACATTCGACCATACAATTAAATAATTTGTTTGTGTATTGATGAATTGATGCAACTTTATATCTTGTAAATAATTCAGGAAATACATCTCTCATTACCATTCTATTTTCGAGCATGTAAGATACACCTGAGGGTACTCTTAGATTGTCTTCTAAAACTAAATAATCGCCATTAGTATTTCTTATTAAATCAACACCAGAAATATTTGACCAAGCTTTGTATTTAGGAGAAAAATCCTCACATTCTTTTATATAAAATGGAGAATTAAAAATAATTTCTTTTGGTACAACTTTATCTTTGAATATTTTTTTTTGATTATAAACATCGTCAATAAATAAATTTAAAGCTTTTACTCGCTGCTTTAAACCTTTTGAAACTTTGTTCCATTGTGTTTTAGGAATTATTCTTGGAATTATATCAAGTGGCCATTTCTTTTCTTCTGCTCTGTTGTTAGCAGCATAAACTCTAAAGTTAATACCTCTGGCACTAATCGTACTTTGACAATTTTTTTCAATTTCTTGAAGCTTTTTTTTTCCGTATCTCTCTAAAATGGATGAGATTATTGTTGCGTGCTTTCGAAGTTTGTTATCTTTAGTAAAATAACCATCGTAAGCATGACTTGAATTATAGTTTTTCCAAAGCTTTGAGACCATAACATCTTAGTGTTTAATACTTGAATAAAATAAGCAAATGCATATTAGATATATCTGTTATGCTTTTAATTGATTATGAAAAAATGTTATAATTAACTAATTATTAATGTGAGATGACTTACTGTATAGGTATTAAAACAAACGAAGGTCTTGTTTTTGCTTCCGACTCAAGAACAAATGCTGGTTTAGATAATGTAAATATTTATTCCAAAATGATGACACATGATGTAGGCGATAGAACTGTTGTAATCGTAACATCAGGAAATTTAGGAACATCTCAGGCAGTTTATAAATCAATTGAAAAAGATTTAAAGAGTACTTCAGGCATAATGAATTTAAATACTTGCAATGATTTCGAACAAATAGCATCTTATGTTGGATCCTTAAATATTGAACATTCATCACCTCAAGGAATAAACACTGATAACGTTTTGTTAGGTTCCACTTTTATTGTTGGAGGACAAATTAAAGGTCAGCAACATGAATTATATTTAGTTTATCCTCAAGGAAATTATATAAGACCAGCTGATAGTAAACCGTATCTTGTAATCGGTGAGGTAAAATACGGAAAACCTATTCTTGATAGAGTAATTAAACCAAATGTTTCAATTGGTGATGCATCAAGATGTGCACTGATTTCTATGGACTCTACATTAAAAAGCGATCTTACTGTTGGACCTCCAATAGATTTTGCAGTGCTGAAAAAAGATGCTGATAATCTTTCTACACTTGAGTGTTTAAATGTTACAGATGAGAATTATTCAAAGGTTTGTAATCAGTGGTCTGAGGGAATTTTTAAAGTTTTTGACTCTTTTCCTAGATTTAATTGGGAAAAATAAATTATTTAACTCTCCAATCTGTTTCAAAAGTCACATAATTGACTTGTAAACATCGTCTTTCTTTTAAAATTTTCTTTTTTTCCATACCGTGCCAGGTATTTGGACCACTAGTAAAAAGATACCCATAATTATTTCTATAAGGTAAAGTTTTAACTTTCTCTAACTTTTCATTATAAAAATCCGTACCTAGATCCTCAGACTCATTAGTATTATTGACAAATATTAATCCTGACATTAATTTTTCTTTGATGTCACAATGAGGTTTTAACCAAAATCCCTCTCTATCACAAATAACCTCAACTCTGACATATGAATTTGATAAATCTCTATCAATCATTTTAGAAATAGTTTGATGCGTTTCTTTAGATTGCAATTCATTAATAAACTTAACTAAATGTGGAAACTGAGCAGCATTTTCTTTAGATACAAAACATCGAAATTTTATCGCTTTTCCTCCAGAAGCAATTCCTTCTCTAAATTCTGCGCCACCACCATCAATTGCTCTTGTCCCATCATATCTAAGATTAAGTTTACTTAAATCAGGAATATCTGCTTTAATTATTTCTTCAATTGACTCCTCGGTCAGTGCATCACTATATTCCCAATGGTCGAAAGGAATTTCATGTTTTGTTGAGTTATTTTTTATTGAATTTAAAAATGACATTAAAATTGAATTTTTTCTTTTATAAGTTTTGCTACTCTATTAGTTTCGTCTAATTTTTCATAGTTCCAAATTTTAACTTCTTCTCCTAAGTTTCTTGTAATATTCAATTCTCTAAACAAGTTTCGAAATCTTTGAAATCTTTTATCATTTTTTTTTGGTAAAATATTAGCAACATATATTGGTTTACCAGTCAAAGCAGCTTCCGAGATCATTGAGCTAGAGTCGCATGTAACCACTATATTTTCTGAGATTGCAAGTGCTGACAAGTAAGCTTTTTTATCTACATCCATTATTATAGTGTGATTTTCACCAAAAAATTCCTTAGCATAATGAATAGTACTTAGTGGTGTTCTCATTGATGGAATAACTACAAGTTGGAAATCGTGTTTTTTTAATAATTTATAAAACATTGAAAAAATATGTTTCATGTTTTTTGTTGAATAATCGTAATATTTTGTTGGTCCTCCCAAAACTAAGGCCCATACTTTTCTATTATCTTTTTTAATAAAAGAGTTTAAATATTCTTTATTCTCTGAAATTTCTTCCTCTGTTAAGTAATGAATTGCACCTCTGGTGCTGATTACATTATCACCTTCTATTGCATCGTGCTCTGGTGCAACAATAAAATCAAAATGTTTAAAGTCAACTTTTGGATCTTGAATATGGATATTAATTATTTTTTTATTAGAAATACTTTTTAAGTGAATTGAAGGAATAACACTTTTTCTTCCACAGGAAATTATTAAATCAAAATCTGTTTGATCTATTTTTTTATAAACACTTTGTGAAATTGGAGAAAGTCTTGCTGGGATAATGTTCCAAATATTATTTGTTTCAACCTCGCAGTGTATGAAATCAATATCAAGAGCTTTAGCCAAACCCTCTACTTGGCTAATCATTCCGTGCATACCTTGTGTTAATAATAAACCTTTTAATTTAGACATTTATCACTATATAGCTTTCATATGAGTCAAAATCCAACTAAACACACAAAAGTGTTAATAATTGGATCTGGTCCAGCCGGATACACAGCAGCAGTATATGCTGCTCGTGCAATGTTAAATCCTATTTTAGTTTATGGTGCAGAACCTGGTGGACAACTAACTACAACAACTGATGTAGAAAATTATCCAGGATTTGCAGATGTAATCCAAGGTCCTTGGTTAATGGATCAAATGAAAGATCAAGCTAAAGCGGTTGGAACAGAAATGATTGAAGATCACATTGCATCTGTGAATTTAAAATCACAACCTTTTATAGCAATCGGGGACAGTGGACAAAAATATACTGCAGACAGTATTATTATTTCAACAGGTGCTCAAGCCAGATGGTTAAACATCAAATCAGAACAAGAATTTAGAGGCTTTGGAGTTTCAGCTTGTGCAACATGTGATGGTTTCTTTTTCAAAGACAAAGAAGTTGCAGTAGTTGGTGGTGGAAACGCTGCTGTTGAAGAAGCAATGTTTCTTACAAAATTTGCATCAAAAGTTAAATTGATCCACAGACGTGATAGTTTGCGAGCTGAAAAAATGCTTCAAAAAAAATTAATGGAAAATAAGAAGATAGAAATTATTTGGGACTCTGTTGTTGAAGATGTAATCGGAGACAATGAGCCTAAAAATGTAAAAGGAATAAAAATAAAAAACGTTAAAACAAATAATATTGAAGAAATAAAACTTGATGGAGTATTTATTGCGATTGGTCACGATCCCGCAACTCAGCTTTTTAAAAATCAATTAGAAATGGATAAAGAAGGATATCTAATTACAAAATCCGACTCGACTGAAACGAATGTTCCTGGTGTTTACGCAGCTGGAGATGTTAAAGACAAAACGTTTAGACAAGCTGTAACTGCTGCAGGAATGGGATGTATGGCTGCTCTTGAAGCTGAAAAATTTTTATCTCACTAAAAAATGAAAATAAATTGGATTATTTTTGTGACTGGATGGATGTCATTCAGAGCAGTTGGATCTGGTTTATTTCTGTTTTGGATTTTTTCTGGTAATGAACGTTCGGCACCATCTGAATGGATAGTTCCTTTTATAGGTGACTTTTTTATTGGGACAACAGCCATATTCTTAGTTTACTACATTATAAAAAAACCAAGTACTATACTATGGGTTCTGTTGCTGTCATGGAATGTCGTTGGTTTACTTGATTTAATCGGAGCAATAAATGTAAGTTTTGCTGCTCCTTATGGACCTATCCCAGAAATAGGATTTAATGAATTAACAGTAAGATCTATTTTAATTTTAAATACTTTGTTACAGATTTCTTGTATTTACCTATTATTTCAAAAAGATATAAAAGAATATTTTAAATTTTAAGAATTAAATGTCAGAAAAAGTATTGCTAACTGGTATTAGTGGGTTTGTTGCAAAACATGTTGCTATCGAATTACTAAATTCGGATTACGAAGTGTTAGGTACTGTTAGGAATTCAAATTCAGTTGAACAAACAAAAAAAACATTAGAGGAAAATAAAGTTTCAACTGAGAAATTATCATTTGTTGAGTTAGATTTATTAAAGGATGAAGGCTGGAATGAAGCTGCTATAGGCTGCAAATATATCATACATGTAGCTTCTCCATTTCCTTTAAAAGTTTCAAATGATAGGGAGTCACTCACCCCAGCAGCAAAAGATGGAACTTTAAGAGTTTTAAATGCAGGAATAAATGCAGGAGTTGAACATTTTGTTAAAACTTCTTCCATAGTATGCATGTTCAGAAAACCAAACAGATCTAACCCTTATACATTTGGTGAAAATGATTGGACTGACTTAGAATGGGATAAAACTACAGACTATTTTGTATCAAAAACAAGAGCTGAAAAAGCTGCTTGGGATCTTATGGAAAGTAAAGGTCTTAAAAATAGTTTGACGTGTATCAATCCTGGCTTTGTTTTAGGAGATTTTTTAAATGAAAAAACATGTACTTCAATGGAATATGCAAAACAATTACTTCAAGGAAAATATCCAGCTGCCCCAAAATTTTCAGTAATGATATCGCACGTAAAAGATGTTGCTAAAGCCCATGTTCTATCTTTAACCAATAAAAGAGCTGGAGGCAGAAGATTGATTGTTGGATCTGAGGTAAGAAGTATTCTTGAATTATCACAGATAATGGCAAAAAATATTCCAAGCCATGCAAAAAAACTTCCTAAAAGAGAATTACCTAATTTTATGGTTAAACTTCTAAGTTATATAGACACAAGTGCAAAGACTATGGTTCCTGATCTTGGACTAGAAATGCAAACAGACCAAACATACGCAGAAGATATTCTTCAAATGAAATTCATGGCATCTGAAATTGCAGTTGTTGATGCAGCAAAATCAGTAATTAGACTGAATTTAGCTTGAAGATAATTCAACTATTTCATCAGACTCAAAAGTAGTTTTTCTTAAATTTTCGTTTGCAATTTTTATCATTGCTTTTGCAACTTTTTCTGAATTAATCGGTTTCATTTTTTTAATTGGCCCAAGTAAAAATGGGGACAATAATCTAAAAGTCAGAATACCTATTTTTTCACCTGTTCTATTCTCTTTTCTGTTTCCCATTAAAAAAGAAGGTCTTAATATTCCTAAATTTGAGAAGTTTAATTTTTTTAATTCTTCTTCAACTAAACCTTTGAATTTTACATAATCTCCTGAACTTTTTGGATTGGCATATATTGAAGATACAAAAATAAATGAATTTACTGAATTGGATCTTGCAATTTGTGCTATTTTTTTTGGTATTTCTAGCTCTATTTTTTGGTATTCTTTTTTGTCGGGGGAGTTTTGTTTTGTAGTTCCAATGCAAAAAAAACAATCATCTCCTTTGACATCTTCTTTGTGATTTTCTAAATCATTGAAATCAGTTTTAATAATTTCAATTTTAGGCTCATTAATAACTATTTCTGAACGTACAAATAACTTTATTTTATTGTAATAATCATTTTTTATTAATTGTGAAATAAGGTGCCCACCAATTAGACCTGTTGAACCAAAGACCAGAGCCGTTTTCATCAACTTAAAGTTTTACAAAAAGAAGATATTTTTTCTAATGCTTTTTTGAGATTATCCATTGAGGTTGCATAAGAAATTCTAAAAAATCCCTCTAGTCCAAACGCAGAACCTTGAACAACGGCGATACCACTATTTTCTAAAAGAGATTGAACAAAATCTGTGTCTGACTTAATTTCTTTTCCATTTGTATCTTTTTTTCCTATTAAACCTTTGCAACTAGGGAAGACATAAAAAGCACCATCAGGATTTAAGCACTCAATTCCATCAATATCATTTAACGCTTTAACGACAAAATCTCTTCTTTCTTGAAATGAAACTGATCTTTTTTTTATAAAATCTTGTGTTCCACTTAATGCCTCTACTGATGCGGCTTGACTAATTGATGAAGGATTAGTTGTTGATTGTGACTGGATTTTTGCAATGGCTTTAATAATTTCTTTTGGACCTGCAGCATAGCCTATTCTCCAACCAGTCATCGAGTAAGCTTTGCTTACACCATTCATAGTAAGCACTCTTTCTTTTAAACTTTCAATTTGGGCAATAGTAAAAAATTTAAACCCTTCATAAGTTACATGTTCATAGATATCATCACTTAAAATATATACGTGAGAATGTTTTTCGAGAACTTTTGCGATTTCTCTGATTTCTTTTTCTGTATAACACGCTCCAGTCGGATTAGACGGAGAGTTTAAAATAATCCATTTTGTTTTTGGAGTTATAAATTTTTCTAAATCTGATGGGTTTATTTTAAAGCCTTGTTTTTCATTACACTCCATTAAAACTGGCTTACCCCCTGCTAATAAAACAATATCTGGGTAAGAAACCCAATAAGGAGCTGGAACGATAACTTCGTCACCTTCATTTAATGTAGCCATCATCGCATTATAAATTACGTGCTTCCCACCCGCTCCAACAGTAACTTGGTCTGTTGTATAATCTAATTTATTTTCTTTTTTAAATTTTTCGACTATTGCTTTTTTTAGTGCTGGGGTTCCATCAACAGCTGTGTATTTGGTATCTCCATCATTTATTGCTTTAATAGCTGCTTGCTTAATATTATCTGGTGTGTCAAAATCTGGTTCACCCGCACCTAAACCAATAACATCTTTTCCTGCTGCCTTTAATTCTCTTGCTTTTTGGGTTACAGCAATTGTAGGTGAAGGTTTAATCTTCTTTAAACTGTCTGATATTATGCTCATTGAAATAAAAATAAATTCTAATACCTTGTTTAATATATGGAAAATACATATCAAGATTTAATTACAGATATCCAAAGTAAAAATCCTCAAATAAGTGGAAAACTTGAAGGAGGAAAAAAATTTAAAATTAAATCTGATTTTAAGCCTGCAGGTGATCAACCTGAAGCAATAAAAAAATTAGTCAGTGGTGCTAACAAAGATCAATTTAATCAAGTATTACTTGGTGTTACAGGCTCAGGTAAAACTTTCACTATGGCAAAAGTTATTGAGGCAACTAATAGGCCAGCACTAATTCTTGCACCAAATAAAACACTTGCAGCTCAACTTTACGGGGAAATGAAAACTTTTTTTCCAGATAACGCAGTTGAATATTTTGTCTCTTATTATGACTATTATACTCCAGAAGCATATGTTCCAAGATCAGACACATACATAGAAAAAGAAGCCTCAATAAACGAGCAAATAGATCGAATGAGACATTCAGCAACTAGGTCTCTACTTGAGAGAGATGATGTACTAATAGTTGCGAGTGTTTCTTGTATTTACGGATTAGGTTCTGTTGAAGCCTACAGTAAGATGACTTTAACACTCCAAAAGAATAATGATTACAACCGTGAAGAATTAATAAAATCTTTAGTAGCTTTACAATACAAACGAAACGATCAAAATTTTTACAGAGGAACTTTTAGAGCTCGAGGAGAATATTTAGAAATATTTCCATCTCATCTTGAAGACAGAGCCTGGAGATTAAGTCTGTTTGGAGATAAGCTTGAACAGATTGAAGAATTTGATCCTTTAACTGGAGATCAAATAAGAGATCTTAGTCTAGTAAAAGTATATGCAAATAGTCATTACATCACTCCAAAACCAACAATAGAACAAGCAGTTATAAACATAAAGAAAGAATTAGAAATTACTTTAAAAAAACATAGAGCAGATAATAAATTGCTAGAAGCTCAAAGATTGGAGGAAAGAACTAAATTTGATCTTGAGATGATTGAGGCAACAGGTTCTTGTGCTGGAATTGAAAATTATTCAAGATTTTTATCTGGAAGAAAACCTGGTGAACCACCCCCTACTCTTTTTGAATACTTTCCTGATAATACTCTCATTTTTGTCGATGAGTGTCACGTAACTGTTCCACAACTTAATGGAATGTACAAAGGTGACAGATCTAGGAAAAGCACCTTAGCCGAATATGGATTTAGACTACCATCCTGTATGGACAATCGTCCATTAAAATTTGAAGAATGGGATCTTATGAGAACCCAAACAGTATTTGTATCAGCGACTCCTGGTCCATGGGAATTAGAACAAACTAAAGGTAAATTTATAGATCAAGTAATTAGACCAACAGGTTTAATTGATCCACCAGTTGAAATTAGACCTGCGAAAAATCAAGTAGATGATCTGATGCATGAATGCAAAAGGGTTATTGAAAATAATCACCGAGTACTAGTTACGACTTTAACCAAAAAGATGGCAGAGGATTTAACTGAATATCTTCATGAAAATGGGATTAAAGTTAGGTACCTCCACTCTGATATAGATACTTTGGAAAGAATAGAAATTATGCGTGATCTTAGAATGGGTGTTTTCGATGTTCTTGTTGGAATTAATCTTTTAAGAGAAGGACTAGATATTCCTGAGTGCGCACTTGTAGGTATATTAGATGCTGATAAAGAAGGATTTCTAAGATCTGAAACGTCTTTAATTCAAACAATTGGACGAGCTGCAAGAAATGTTGATGGAAAAGTAATTTTGTATGCTGACAAAGAAACAAAAAGTATAAAAAAAGCAATAGTAGAAACTGACCGAAGAAGACAAATCCAATTAGATTATAATAAAAAAAATAAAATAGATGCTAAGTCTGTAAAAAAAGAAATTAGTGATATCCTAGAAAGTGTTTATGAAAAAGATTATGTTAAAATCAGTGATGGCTCAAATATTGGTGGTAATTTAAAAAAACACTTAAAAGGTTTAGATAAGAAAATGAAAGAGTCTGCTGCAAACCTTGAGTTTGAAGAGGCTGCTAAAATAAGAGATGAAATCAGAAAATTAGAAAGTACTGAGCTAGAAATTACACTTAACCCAAAAATTAGACAATATGATGTAAAAAATAAGCTTTACCCAAAAGGTAGATCGACAATGGGTATGCCTGGAACTAAGGTTACAAAAAAAAGAGATAAAAAATGGAAGCACGGAAAATAATCATTACGGGTGGAGCAACCAGAATTGGTGCTGCAATTGCAAAACAATTATCTGGCACTAATAAAGAAATAATAATTCACTTTAATAAATCAAAATCAAAAGCTGAAAAACTCAAAAAAGAATTAGAGTTAAATGGTACTAAAGTTTACATTGTGAAAGGTGATTTAAGTAAAGAAAATGATGTAAATAAAATTGTTAAATACGCAAAATCAAAATTAAAATATTTTGATTGTTTAATCAATAATGCTTCTTTATTTGAAAATGATAAACTAGAAAATTTTACAATTGATAGCTGGGACAAGCATCTAAATATAAATTTAAGAACCCCCGCTCTACTATCAAAAGAATTTGCTAAAAATATCAAAGGAAAAAACAATAATATAATTAATATAATCGATCAGAGAGTTTTTAAACTTACTCCGTATTTTTTTTCATACACCATAAGTAAGAATGGTCTTTATACTCTTACAAAAACAAGTGCTATGAGTTTAGCCCCAAAAATAAGGGTAAATGGAATAGCGCCAGGACCGACAATCAAGAATCAAAGACAATCTGAAAAACACTTTAGGAAACAATATTTAGCAACACCATTAAAAAGACAAGTTGATGTTGAACAAATATGTGATGCTGTTGACTTTTTTATCAAAAATATATCTATTACGGGTCAAGTTTTGGCGATTGATAGTGGTCAAAATCTAAACTGGCAAACACCTGATATAATGGGCAAAGAATGAAAAAAACTAATTTAAACATTGTTAAAATAGATAAAAATAAAACATTATTTAATTATGAGAAGAAAATTTTAATTAAAGAATTAATTCTTAATTTAAAGCTCGGGTACTATGATTTTGAAAAGAAAAAATCACAAAAAGTTAAGTTTAATCTTGAAGTTGATTATGAAGATAAAAAACCAACAAGTGATGATGATATTAAATCAATTGTAAATTATGGAAAATTAGTAAAACTCATTAAAAGGCTTACAAAAAATAAACATTACAATTTTCTTGAAACACTAGCTGAGGATGTTTTTGATGTTCTATTTAAAGACAAGCGTATTGGAAAAATAATGCTTCAAATTGAAAAAATGGAAATTTTAAAGAACTGTACATCTGTTGGTATTCAAGTTACCAAAAAAAGAAGTCATGATAAGCTCTGATCTCGGTAAAGAAGTAATAAAAAAAGAACTCCCATTAGTTCCTAAACTTCCTGGTGTCTATAGGATGCTGAATTCTAAAGATGAAATTCTTTATGTGGGAAAAGCAAAAAATTTACCCAATAGACTAAAAAGTTATGTATCTGAAAAAAATCACATTATCAGAACTGAAAGAATGTTGTCTCAGACAAGAAAATTAGAGATAACAACCACCTCTAATGAAAGCGAGGCGTTACTGCTTGAAGCAAATTTAATTAAAAAATTTAAACCGAAATTTAATATTCTTCTTAGAGACGATAAATCGTTCCCTTTCATTTTTATTGGCAACCAAGATCAATGGCCTCAGATAAAAAGGCACAGAGGTAAAAAAACTAAAGAAGGCTTTTATTTTGGTCCATTTGCATCAGCTGGATCTGCTAATTGGACCATAAAAATGATTCAGAAAATTTTCCACTTAAGAGTTTGTGATGATACCGTATTTAAAAACAGAGAAAGGCCTTGCATATTATATCAGATTAAACGTTGCTCAGGTCCGTGTGTTGGTTATGTCACTAAAGATGACTATCAACAAACAGTTGATGATGCCATTGAATTTGTTTCAGGAAAATCAAGAAGAATTCAAAAAAATCTTTCTAATCAAATGGAAAAAGCAAGTGAGGAACTTGACTTTGAAAAAGCAGTAATTTTGAGAGATAGAATAAAAGCATTAAATATAATTCAGTCATCTCAAAGAATAAATGAAGCAAATTTAGTCGAAGCAGATGTTATAGCTGGGTACAAAGAATCTGGTAAAGCCTGTATCCAAGTGTTTTTTTATAGATCTAAACAAAATTGGGGAAATCAAGCCTTCTTTCCAAAACATGACCCAGATGAAAAACTTGGAGAAATTATTAATTCATTTGTTTCTCAATTTTATGAAAATAAAAGTGTACCTTCATCAATAATTTTATCTGAAGAAATTAAAGAAAAAATTCTAATTGAAAAAACTCTTTCAAATAAGGAAGGTAAACAAATTACTATTTCGGTTGCCAAAAAAGGTTCAAAATTAAAAGTAATAAATCAGGCAATTAAAAACGCAAAAGATAGTTTGAATAGAAAGCTTTATGAAAGTCAAAATAATAGAGAGTTATTTGATGCAGTTGCTAGTAAATTCAATTTAGAAACAAACATCAATTTAATTGAGGTTTATGACAATAGTCATATTCAGGGAACTAATAGTGTTGGAGCTTTGATTGCTTATGGTGATGAAGGTTTTATTAAAAAAAGGTATAGGAAGTTTAATATCAAGCACAAAAAAAATGAGCAAGATGATTATGGTATGATGCGAGAGGTTTTAAATAGAAGATTTAAAAGAGCTGTCCAAGAAAAGGATAATTATTTAACCTTTCCTGATTTAGTTTTGGTTGATGGTGGAAAGGGCCAATATTCAGTTGCAAGAGAAAGCTTAAATGAACTTGGCCTTCATGACATTCCTATTGTAGCGATTGCCAAAGGTAAATTAAGAAACAGTGGCAACGAGACCTTTTTTCATAATGGGAAAGAGTTTAAGTTTTTAAGAAATGATCCAACTTTGTTTTTTCTTCAGAGAATAAGGGATGAATCGCATCGGTTTGCAATTAGTGCTCATAGAGCCAAAAGAAAGAAAGGAATAAGTAAATCTCTACTTGACCAAATTGATGGAATTGGATCAATAAGAAAAAGGGCTTTATTGAACCATTTTGGATCTGCAAGATCTGTAGAGTCTGCAAGTTTAGATGAAATTAAGTCAGTTGAAGGTGTTGAGGAAAAAGTGGCAAAAAAGATATATAACTTCTTTCACGAGTAATTATGCTTAAAAAAATTCCAAATATATTAACGATTGGACGAATAATTATTGTTCCTTTTTTCGTTTTAGCGTTTTATCTGCCTGGATTTTATGGTGATTTGACCGCTTTAATATTATTTGTAGTAGCGTCATTTACTGATTTTCTTGATGGAATGTTAGCGCGAATGATGGGTGAAGAGTCAAAGTTGGGAGAATTGTTAGATCCAATAGCTGATAAAATCATCGTTGCTACAGCTTTAATTCTATTAGTGATGGACGGTACTATTAGAAATTATGAAGTAATTGCAGCAATTATTATTCTTACCAGAGAAATATTAATTTCAGGGCTAAGGGAATTTTTAGCAAAAGGAAAAATTAAACTTCCTGTTTCTAGCCTTGCTAAATTAAAAACAGTTTTACAAATGGTTTCAATTGCTCTACTTTTATCTGGAGATACTGGAAATAAAATTATTAATTTCCAGGATTATAATGCTCAAACAATTGGTATTATTCTTTTATGGCTTTCTGCAGCACTAACACTTTTTACAGGATATGATTATATGCGTAAAGGAATTGATCACGCTATGTCTGAAGATAATAAAGATTAGGCTGCTTTTTTCTTTCTTACTAAAGTTTGATAACTTTCATTTAAATCAATTATGGTATCGCAAACTTTAAACTGATTTTCTGCAATGCACGAAACTGGTGTTACTTCTGCAGCGGTACCTGTTAAAAAACATCCAACAAAACTTGATAACTCTTCTGGTTTTATTTTTCTTTCGTGGACTTTAATATTTTTTGACTTTGCAATTCCAATTACTGTTCGTCTTGTAATTCCATCTAAAAAAGAATCTGGAATTGGAGTATGAAGTTCTCCATTTTTATCTTTAAAGAAAACATTAGCACCAGTTGCTTCAGCTACATTTCCTTCGTGATCTAACATTAATGAATCTGTATATCCTTGTTTTTCTGCTTCATGTTTTGACAGTGTACAAATCATATAAAGACCAGATGCTTTAGTATCCCAAGGGATTGTATTAGGTGCAGGTCTTCTCCAGTTTGAAATATTTAATTTTATTCCCTCGACTTTTAATTTTGGATCAAAATATGAACCCCACTCCCAAGTTGCAATTGCTACATGAATTTTTGTTTGTTGGGCAGAAATAGCCATCATCTCACTTCCTCTCCATGCTACTGGTCTTACGTATCCATTTTCAACATTTTGTGTAGCTATAATTTTATTTGAAGCAATATTAATTTGATCCTCTGAATATGGGATCTCAAAACCCATTCTCTTAGCTGAATGAAAAAATCTTGAAGTATGCTCTTCTAATTTGAAAATTGATCCATCATAAACTCTTTCTCCTTCAAAAACACAACTTGCATAATGTAAACCATGGCTCAAAACGTGAAGTTTTACATCTCCCCAATCTACAAGCTCATCGTTGTACCATATTTTTCCAGATCTTTTATCGTAAGGTATCATGATCGAAAATATTTAATTATATCCGAAAAATAACTTTGTATCTTTAATATGTCAATATAACTTACCCATAATGAAAGAACTTTTATATTTAAAAGATGATCAACTTAAAGATTTGATAGAAAAACTTTTTGTTAGCTATAGAGAAACTTTCTCTGACTCTAAAAAGATATTAGATAAATACTCTATTGGCTTAGCACACCATAAAGTGATCCATTTATTATCAATGTATGAGGGTATTTCAATATCAGAACTATTGAAAAGACTAAAAGTTACAAAGCAAAGTCTTAATAGAGTTTTGAAGGATTTAATAAAATTGGACATTATTGCGTTTAAAAAAGATGAGCAAGATACCAGAGTTAAACATGTATTTTTGAATGATAAAGGTGAGAAGATATTTAATGAGGTTTTTGATCTTCAGAAAAAAAGAATTTACAATGCATTACTTAATTCTAGTTCAGAGGAAGTAATAAATTTTGATAATGTTTTAAGTAAAATTATAAATGGATAAATTTAAAGCTCATATTTTACTAGTCGATGATGATGAGGGAATTAGATCATTGGTAAAAAAATATCTAAATGAAAATAATTTTTTAGTAACAACTTCAGATAGTGCTGAAAATGCATCAGAGAAAATAAAAATTATCAAATTTGATTTAATTATCCTGGATATAATGATGTCTGGAAAAAGTGGTTTGGATTTTATAAATGACCATAAGAAAGATTTAGATACTCCAATTATACTTTTAACAGCTAAAGGTGAGACAAGTGAGAGAGTAGAAGGGCTTGAGCTTGGAGCAGATGATTATTTGGCTAAACCTTTTGAACCAAAAGAACTAATTTTGAGAATTAAAAATATTTTGAATAAAACTATTAAGACTGATCAAAAAAGAATTATCGAGTTTGAAAATGTAAAAATTGATTTAAATAAATTGCTAATTATTAAAAATAAAAAGGAATTCAAAATAAATAATACAGAAAAGATAATTTTAAAAAAAATGATTAATAATCCTGGAAATACATTTTCAAGAGAAAGCATTGGTCAATTAATTAATTTAGATAAAGAAAGGTCAATTGATGTAATCATAACTCGTTTAAGAAAAAAAATAGAAATTGACCCAAAAAACCCAAAATTTTTACAGACTATAAGAGGAGCAGGATATGTTCTCTGGATTGAATAGTTTATTTAGAAAATTTTTACCCAAAAGACTATTTTACAGAGCACTATTAATTGTTGCAGTCCCGGTTATCGTTCTTCAACTAGTTATCACAATTGTATTTTTCGACAGTCTTTGGATTAAAACTAACAAAGGAATGACTAGAACATTAGTAAATGAAATAAGTGCATTTATTGAAGCTTATGAAAGTGAGGAAGATGACAAACAAGAGATAAACAACCTTTTTTCATTATTTTTAGATTTAAATATTGAACTTAAAACTAACGAAGAACTACAAAATCAACAAAATGAAAGATGGTTTAGTCCTATAGATCGAACATTAAGAAGAGAATTAAAATCTAAATTTTCAACGGGAGATTATTGGTTTGATTCAACAAACTATAAAGAGCTAATTGATTTGAGAATAAAATATAAAGATGGATATTTTAAATTTTTAGTCCCAAAAGATCGTGTTGCCAGTTCATCTGCTAGAATTTTTGCTTTATGGATAACTGTGCCTGCAATAATTATGGTGATCATATCTTTAATATTTTTAAAAAATCAAACTAGACCAATTACAAATCTTGCCCGTGCTGCAGAAAGATTCGGTAAAGGTGAGGATATTGAAGAATATAAGCCTTCCGGAGCTCTTGAAATAAGACAAGCTGGCCACGAATTTGATAAAATGAGAAAAAGAATTGAGAGACATCTAAATCAAAGAACCGAAATGCTTTCAGGTATAAGTCATGATTTACGAACACCATTAACGAGAATGAAGTTACAGCTCGCTTTTATAAAAGATAAAGATACAGTAAATAAATTAACTGAAGATATCAATGAAATGGAAAAAATGCTAAATGAATATCTTCAATTTACAAGTTCATCATACATTGAGAAAGATGAAATGTTTAACTTGTCTGAATTAATTGATGAAGTAATCAAAAAATATAATAATAAAAATATTTCAAAAAATTTACTACCTAGAGTCTATATTAGCGGTAGAAAAAACTTAATCAGCAGATGTCTAAATAATCTAATTGATAATGCATTAAAATATGCAAATAAACTTGAATTAAGCCTTAATAAAAAGAATACAAATCTATTTATTATGATTGATGACGATGGTCCAGGTATCGCAAAAAATGAGTACGATAATGTATTTAAACCATTCTATAAAATAGATAAAGGGAGAGCAGACTCCAAATCAAGTGTTGGACTTGGTTTGTCAATTGCATCAGATATTATTAAATCACATGGTGGAAATATTAAACTTGAGAAATCTAAAATGGATGGATTAAGAGTTAAGATTTTTTTGCCTGTTTAGTTTTTGTTTTTTTTTTACTTTGAAGCTTTTTAATATTGATTTCTAAGTTCTCGACTCGTTTTGAAAGAACATCAAATTCATCCTTGCTTGTTAATTTCATTTTAAAAACAAATTCATCTCTTTTAGATTTGAAAATATTTAGGATTTCTGCTGACAAATCTTTTGAAGAAACCAACCCTTGCTCAATCAATTTTGCAAACTTATCAATAATAAATTTAGAATTTTTCATATTTGAGATATACATTATAATTATAAATTAAAATGTTCATTAATAATTTTGACCCAGTTGCAATTGAAATTTTTTCCCTAGAAATCAGATGGTATTCATTAGCTTATATCATTGGTATTTTGTTTGGGTGGTTTGTTGCAAAAAAAATGTTTATCAAAAATGACCATATAAACAAAAAATTTGACGATTACATCACATATTTAGTTATCGGAATTATTTTAGGTGGAAGAATTGGATACATACTATTTTACAATCTTGAATTTTATTCAAATAATTTAATAGATATTTTTAAAATATGGGAAGGCGGCATGTCTTTTCATGGTGGATTAATCGGAATTATAATTGCTAGCATAATTTTTGGAAAAAAAAACAATCAAAACCCATTTCTGTATATGGATATTGTGGCACTAGTTGCTCCAATAGGAATTTTTTTTGGAAGGATGTCCAATTTTATAAATTCAGAACTTTACGGAAAAGTAAGTGATTTACCATGGTCAGTAACTTTTATTCAGATAGATAACTTACCGAGACACCCAACACAAATATATGAGGCACTGCTAGAGGGAATAATTTTATTTTTAATTTTATTGAATTTTAAAAATAAAAATTTTTTGTTTAGACCAGGCCTGATATCAAGCTTATTTTTGATTTTTTACTCAATATTTAGATTTTCTATTGAGTTTTTAAGAGTTCCAGACACACAGTTAGGTTACTTATTGTTTAATTTAACTATGGGGCAAATTTTAAGTGTAATTTTAATATTAACTGGATTGGTTCTATTTTATTTTAAAAATGAAAATAAACAAATCAACTAACTTATCTTTAGACCAATTTATTAATTTGGCACTCTACGATAAAAATACTGGTTACTATATGAAGCAAAACCCTTTTGGTAAGGAAGGAGATTTTATCACAGCCCCAAATATCACAAGATTTTTTTCAGAAATTATAACTATTTGGTTAATTACTTTTTTAAAGAGTTTAGGCTCCCCAAAAAAGTTTAATTTAATTGAGTTGGGAGCTGGAAATGGTGAAATGATGAAAGTGATTTGTGAAACATTAAAGAATTTTCCAGAACACTTTAACTCTTGTAAACTTACTATAATCGAAAAAAGTCAATATCTAATAGAACAACAGAAAATAAATCTTAAAACTGAGAAGATCACTTGGACTCAAGATTTACAAGAAAATTATAAAGATCCAACTATTTTTCTGGCAAATGAATTTTTTGATGCTCTGCCAATAAAACAGTTTTTTAAAAGACAAGATGAATGGTATGAAAAATTTGTAGATCTGAAAAATCCTAAAAAGGCTAAATTTAAGGAAATTAAAACAAATATAAAATTAATTGAGCAGAAATTAAATTTTGAAATTTCAAAAGAGCAAAATATAATTGAATATTCTCCTGATGGTTTCAAATATTTAAAAATTATAAGCAATATAATTGAAAGAAATAGAGGGGGAATATTAATCATAGATTATGGTTACTTAAATCAAAAAATGCAGGATACTCTACAAGCAGTAAATAATCATAAATACTCAAACATATTAGAAAATATTGGTGAGACTGATATTACTTACAATATTAACTTTAATTTATTTAAAAGATTTATTAATCAGTACAAGAACTTAGATACCCTTGTAACAAACCAAAAAAAATTTTTAACAAGCATGGGAATTCTTCAAAGAGCTGAAATTGTGAGTAAGGACATACCTTTTTCAAAAAAGACTGACTTATTTTATAGAATAAGACGACTGATAGATGAAAAGCAGATGGGTGAATTATTCAAAGTTATGCTTATAAAAAACAAAGATAATAAATTCCAAACAGGATTTTAGAGTGATTAAATCCAAAAAACTTTCATTGATAAAAAATTTAAAACATGGCTTTTTTAATAGCAAAGGTGGTATTTCAAAAAATATTTATAAAAGTCTAAACTGTGGACCAGGGTCAAGAGATAAACCAAGTAATGTTAGAAAAAATTTAGAACTAGTAAGAAAAAAAATAAAACACTCTGCTAGAGATATTTTTTTACTTAACCAAATTCATAGTAATAAATTTATTTATATTAATGAAAATTATATATTTAAGTCAAAACCAAAAGTAGATGCAGTAATTACCAATCAGAAAAATCTTCCAATTGCAGTTTTAACTGCAGACTGTGTGCCAATTTTAATTTGTGATGAACAAAAGAAAATAATTGCAGCCATTCACGCAGGCTGGAGAGGAGCATATAAAGGAATAGTTAATAGAGTTATCAAATTTATGATAAAAAAAGGATCTAAGCCAAAAAATATTACTGCCGTAATAGGTCCTTCTATTTCAATTGATAACTATGAAGTCCAAAATGACTTTAAAAACAAATTTCTAAAAAAAGATATAAGAAACAAAAAATTTTTTAGAATAAAACGTAAAAAGTTATATTTTGATTTATCAAACTACGTAAAATCCATACTTTTGAAGAATAAGATAAAAAAAATAGAAAAAATTAAAATTGATACATTTAATTTTAGGAATAAATTCTTCAGTGCAAGAAGGGCTTTAAGTTTAAAACATGATGATTATGGTAGAAATATTTCAATAATTATGCTTTATTAGGCTCATTTCAAATGAAATTATTATCAGGAACTAGCAACAAGCCCCTAAGTAAAGATATTGCTAAATTTTTAAAATCTAAACTAGTTAATTCAAGTATTAGAAATTTTTCAGACGGTGAAATATATGTTGAATTAAATGAAAACATTCGAGGAAATAGTATTTTTATAATTCAGTCAATTTCATCTCCTGCGAACGATAACTTAATGGAACTTTTGTTGTGTATAGATGCTTTAAAAAGATCGTCTGCTAAAAATATAACAGCTGTTATTCCATATTTTGGTTATGCTAGACAAGATAGAAAAGTGGTTCCAAGAACCTCTATATCAGCAAAACTTGTATCAAATTTAATTACAAAAGCTGGAGCAGACAGAGTTGTGACAGTTGATTTACATGCAGGGCAAATTCAAGGATTTTTTGATATCCCAGTCGATAACTTATTTGCTACACCCATTTTTGCAAGACATGTAAAAAAAAATATTAAAGGTAAAAATATAGTATGTGTTGCACCTGATGTTGGTGGCACCGAAAGAGCAAGAGCGCTTGGAAAAATTTTAAATGTTGGTCTTGCTATTGTTGATAAAAGACGTCCTAAACCTGGTCAGTCTCAAGTAATGAATGTAATCGGAGAAGTTAAAGGTAAAACTTGTATAATAGTGGATGACATTATTGACTCGGGTGGAACTATAGTCAATTCAGCTAAAGCTCTAAAAGATCGAGGTGCAAAAGAAGTTTATGTTTATATTACTCATGGAGTTTTGAGTGGAGAAGCTGTAAAAAAAATTAAAAATTCAGTAATTAAAAATTTAGTAATCACAGATACAATTGACAATAAAAACAAAACAAAGAGTGCAAAAAACATTGAAGTTCTATCTATTTCAGCCTTAATGGGAGAAGCAATTAAAAGAATATCAAACTCAACGTCTGTTTCTGATTTATTTAAATAATTACCTTGAGTTATTAAGAATCTTGAGCTAAAACCCCTTGTTTTTATGAATTCATTAGACGCTAATATTAGAGACACAAAAACTAAAGGTCAGCTAAGCTCCCTTAGGGACAATGGGAGTGTGCCTGCTATAATTTATGGTGGTGAGGCTCAAAATGAAAAAGTAGCGATTTCAAAAAAATTATTAAAATCATTGATTGAAAAAGAAAATTTTTTATCAAACATTATTTCTTTAAATGTTGACGGCAAAGCACAAAATGTTCTTCCTAAAGAAATAAAATATGACATTATAACAGATGAACCTATTCATGTAGATTTTTTAAGAGTGGTTCCAGGTGTTAAAATTAAAATTGAAGTTCCGGTTAAATTCATTAACCATGAAAGCTCACCAGGACTTAAAAGAGGTGGAGTGTTAAATATCGTAAGAAGAAAAGTTGAATTAAAATGTCCAAGTGAGAAAATTCCTGAAAATCTTGTGATAGATCTAGATGGAATCGATATTGGTGAGAGTTTTAAAATCTCATCTATAACTTTAGATAAAGAAGTAGTGCCCACAATTCAAGGAAGGGACTTTGTAATTGCAACTTTAGCGGCTCCAACTGTAATGAAGGAACCTGAAAAACCAGCTGAAGAAGAAGCAGCTGAAGGTGAAGAAGGAGCTACAGGAGCAGAAGCTGCACCTGCAGATGGTGATAAGCCTGCAGCTGAAGGTGATAAAAAAGAAGGTGAAGATAAAAAACCTGCTGAAGAAAAAAAATAAGTTATCAAAATTGAAATTTACTTCTCACTAATATCCATTATATGCTTTTATTTGTAGGTTTAGGTAACCCAACTCCGGATAGTGAAAATAACAGACATAATGTCGGTTTTAAAATAATCGACTCTATTAATAAAAAATTTGGGTTGTCAAAACAAAAACCAAAATTTAAAGGACTACTTACCACTGGTAATGTTGCTGAACAGAAGGTTTATGCCATCAAACCATTAACTTTTATGAATAATTCTGGAATATGTATTAGAGAACTTATTGAATATTTTAAAATTGATGCTGAAGATGTAATTGTTTTCCACGATGATTTAGATATTGAGTTTGGAAAAATTAAAGCAAAGTTTGGAGGATCAAGTGCAGGACATAACGGTATCGCCTCAATTGATAAATTTATTGGTAAAGACTATTCAAGAGTAAGAGTGGGTATTGGTAAACCAAAAGAAAATATGGAAGTAAGTGATTATGTTTTACAAAATTTTGATGAAGATGAAATGATGGGGTTAGAAAAGGTAACAAATGATATTACAGACTCCATTTCGATATTAGTGAATAAAAAATTAGATTTATTTTCAAGCACTGTAAATAATAAATAATGAGCTTTAAATGTGGAATAGTTGGTTTGCCCAATGTTGGTAAATCTACTTTATTTAATGCACTCACAAATTCAAGTAAAGCTCAGGCTGCAAACTTTCCCTTTTGCACAATAGACCCTAATATAGGAGTAGTTCCTGTTCCAGACGAGCGACTTAAAAAATTATCTAAAGTTTCTAATTCAAAAAAAACAATTAATACAACGATTTCATTTGTTGATATAGCTGGCCTTGTTAAAGGTGCCTCAAAAGGTGAGGGTTTAGGAAATAAATTTCTTTCTCATATAAGAGAGGTGGATGCTGTAATTCATATGATTAGATGCTTTGACTCTGATGATATTCAAAATGTTAACTCAACGGTTGATCCCATTAGAGATTTAGAGATTATTGAAACAGAAATGATGCTTGCAGATTTAGAGTCTATACAAAAAAGATTAGAAAAAAATAACAAAAAAAATGTAGAGGAAGAGCAACTTAAAATTTTAGAAATTGCACTAGATTGTATAAATAATGATAAAGACATATCTGTTCTCAAATCTCAATTTGAAACAAAACAACTAAATCAAAGTGGATTATTGTCCATTAAACCTAAGATATTTGTTTGTAATGTTGACGAACAAAGTGTCAAAGAGGGCAATCATTATACAGATGCTTTTATTGAGAAATATGGAAAAGAAAATACTTTAATAGTTTCAGCTGATATTGAAAATCAAATAAATGAATTAGAAAACGAAGAGAAAAAAAATTATATGGATATGATAGGCTTAAAAGATACTGGATTAAGCATGCTAATCCAAAAAGGATATAAAATTTTAGAACTTGATACTTATTTTACATCTGGTCCAGAAGAAACCAGAGCTTGGACAATTCAAAAGAATTGTACTGCTCCAAAGGCTGCTGGCGAGATTCATACAGATTTTGAAAAAGGATTTATAAGAGCTGAAACGATTTCCTACGAAGATTTTGTTGAAAATGACGGTTGGGTGAATTCTAAAACAAATGGAAAAATGAGGTTAGAAGGTAAGGATTATATTGTAAAGGATGGGGATGTGTTAAACTTCCGATTTAACACGTGACCAAATTCTCTTCATACTGAAATAAACAAGTATTGTTAAAATTATCAGATAAACGATAGCCTTAAAGCCCATTTGGTGTCTAGCTTCTAAACTTGGTTCTGCCGCCCACATTAAGAAAGTAGTTACGTCTTTTGACATTTGCTCAACGCTTGGGTTTGTTCCGTCTGAATATTCAATAATTCCGTCAGAAAGAGGTGCCGACATTTTAATTTTATTACCGTACATGTATTTATTGTAATGAACACCTTCATCTAAAATCATTCCACTTGGAGCTTCTTCATAACCCTGCAATAAAGAATATATATAATCTACCCCACCTCCTCTTGCTTTTACTAATACCGACATATCTGGAGGATATGCACCACCATTCGCTGCTTCTGCTGCCTTAACATTTTCATAAGGCATGACAAATTTATCAGACAGTTTTCCTGGTCTTTGAAACATTTCACCATCAGCATTTGGGCCATCTGTTACCTCAAATGAGGCAGCTATTGCTTTTGCTTGAGCTACTGAAAACTCAGGCCCTCCTTTTTCAGATAAATTTCTATAGCTTAAGTACTTCATTGAGTGGCACGCTGCACAAACTTCGGTATAAACTTGATATCCTCTTTGAAGTGAAGCCCTATCAAATTTTCCAAATAATCCTTTAAAACTCCAATCAGTTTTTAAGTACTCAACTTTTTCTGCAGAGATTGCTGAATAACTATTTAGGGTTAACAGTATTATTATTGAAAAAAGTTTAAAAATTTTTTTCACTATTCTAATTTACTTTCCTTTTTTTTAGCCATAGCCATATTGGGCGATCCTCCAAGCACAGGTTCGGTAATACTTAATGGTAATGGTATAGTCCGCTCCTTTAACCCTAGCACTGGTAAAATAACTAAAAAATGTAGGAAATAATAAGCTGTCGCAACTCTTGCAATCAATAAGTAAAGCCCTTCAGCAGGCATTGCACCCATATAACCTAATATTAAAACGTCAGCTACGAGTATCCAATAAAATTGCTTATAAAGTGGTCTAAATACTGCTGATCTTATTTTTGAAGTATCTAGCCAAGGTAAAACAGCTAAAATTAAAATCGCAGATAGCATAGCTACAACTCCAAGCAACTTATCAGGAACTGACCTTAGAATTGCATAAAAAGGTAGTAGATACCATTCAGGAACAATGTGCGCTGGCGTTACTAATGGATTGGCTTCTATATAATTATCAGCATGTCCTAAAATATTAGGCGCGTAGAATACAAAAAAAGCAAATACAATCATAAACATCAATAATGCAAATCCATCCTTAATTACTATGTAAGGATGAAAAGGAACTGTATCCTTTGATGGTTTTTTAATATCTATTCCTACAGGATTGTTGTTACCAGGAACATGTAATGCCCAAATATGTAAAACCACTAATCCTAAAATTAAAAAAGGTATTAAATAATGCAGAGTAAAAAATCTTGTTAAAGTTGGATTATCTACCGAATATCCTCCCCACAACCAGGTCACTATACCTTCTCCAACAAGTGGGATTGCACTAAATAAGTTTGTTATTACCGTCGCTCCCCAGAAACTCATTTGTCCCCATGGTAAAACATAGCCCATGAATGCAGCTGCCATCATCAATAAGTAAATAATTATTCCAATAATCCAAATGACTTCTCTTGGAGATTTATATGATCCATAAAACAATGATCTGAAAATATGAATATAAACTGCTAAGAAAAACATGGAAGCACCATTTGCGTGAATATATCTAATTAACCAACCATAGTTAACATCTCTCATTATGTGTTCAACACTTTCAAATGCCATATCGGCGTGAGCGATATAATGCATTGCTAAAGTTAAGCCTGTTACAATTTGAGTAATTAAACAAAATGTTAAAATTCCACCAAATGTCCACCAGTAGTTTAAATTTTTTGGAGTTGGATAATCAGTTAAGTGATTTGCTAAAGTAAGTAATGGCAACCTATCATTAAACCATTTACCTGCTTTTGACTTGGGTGTGTATTCGTGATCACTCATATATTTTATCCAATTTTAATTGTGTTAGCGTTAACAAATTCATACTTTGGAACTTCCATGTTCCATGGTGCTGGACCTTTTCTAATTCTTCCAGATGTATCATAATGTGAACCATGACAAGGACAAAACCATCCATCATAGTCTCCTTTATCATTTAAAGGCACACATCCTAGATGAGTACATACACCTAACATTACTAACCATTCAGGATTTTTTGCTCTGTCTTCATCCTTTTCTGGGTGAATCAAATCTTCCATTTTAACAGACCTTGCCTCGGCTATTTCTTCCTGAGTTCGTCTTCTTATAAAAACTGGTTTTCCTCTCCAAAGCACGGTAATTGTATTACCTGGCTTTAAAGAACTAACGTCAACTTCAGTGCTAGCCAAAGCTTTTACAGACGCATCAGGATTCATTTGGTCCACTAATGGCCAAACAACAGCTGCAACTCCAACAGCTCCAACAGCATAAGAGGCTGTAAATAAGAAATCTCTTCTTTCTGGTTTTTTATCTGACACGATTAGTAACTGTTTATATTGTCTGTTTTGATTTAAATTACTTAATATACGAATTCATATAATATAAAATATTAATTTTACTACTGATAGAATGACACAGAATTCAACCATTTCAGGGCCAAAAATTGCATTATATGAGCCTGATATTCCACAAAATACTGCAGCAATAATAAGAACTTGTGCCTGTTTAGGTGCAAAACTAGAAATTATTGAGCCATGTGGTTTTCTGGTGTCAGATAAAAGGTTTAAGAGAGTTGTCATGGACTACATGGATCTTGAACAGATCGAATTTTATCAAAGCTCTGAGAAATTTTTTGAGAAAAAGCAGAATCAGAGAATTGTTTTAATGACAACCAAGGGATCCATATCTTATACTAAATTTAAGTTTAAATCAGATGATACAATTTTATTTGGCCGTGAAAGTGCGGGTGTTCCTGAAAAGGTTCACAAACTGATCAAAGATAGATTAAAGATCCCAATGAATGATAAAGTAAGATCACTAAATATTGCCTCATCTGTAGCTATAGTGTTGGCAGAAAGTTTAAGACAAATTAAATTAATTTAAATGGACATAGATATTAAAAAAGATCTAACAAGTAATTGGTTTAAACTATTACAAAATGCGATTTGTGATGATATCGTCAAGCTTGAGAAGAACAAATTTAAATTTAAATCTACTTCTTGGAAAAGGAATACTAAAAAAGATGAGGGAGGTGGAGAATACAGAATTCTTAGCAATGGAAAAATATTTGAAAAAGTGGGTGTAAATTACTCAAAAGTATATGGAAAATTTCCAAAAAAATTTCAGAAAAATATTCTAGGTGCTGAAAAAGATCCAAGTTTTTGGGCATCAGGGATATCAATTGTAATGCATATGCAAAATCCTCATATTCCGGCAATGCATTTTAATACTAGGTTCATTTGTACAAAAAAAAATTGGTTTGGAGGTGGCATGGATGTTACTCCAGCTATTAAAGATATGAGTGAAAAAAATAATTTTCATAAAGAACTAAAACTTATGTGTGACCAACATGATAAAAAATATTATGCCAAATACAAAAAATGGTGCGATGAATATTTTTATTTACCACATAGAGGTGAGGCAAGAGGAATAGGTGGTATTTTTTTTGATTATAAAAAAGATAACTTTGAAAAAGATTTTAAATTTGTAAGAGATGTGGGTGTAACATTTCAAATGTTATTTAATAATATTATAAGAAAAAAAATTTCAAAAAAATGGACTTTAAAAGAAAAAGAGAAGCAGTATATTAGGAGAGGACGTTATGCAGAATTTAACTTATTGTATGACAGAGGAACAAAATTTGGACTTCAAACTGGTGGTAATGTAGAGGGAATACTAATGTCCTTACCTCCAATTGCAAAATGGAAATAAAAAATGGATAAAGAACCAATTACACTTAATGGTCTCAATAAATTAAAAGAAGAATTAATTTATTTAAAAGAAAAAAAAAGGCCTGAAATAGTAGCTGCAATTGCTGAAGCTAGATCTCACGGAGATTTAAAAGAAAATGCTGAGTATCATGCTGCAAAAGAGGAACAATCACATAGCGAAGGACGAATAACAGAAATTAATGATATAATTGCACGAGCAAACGTAATTGATGTAACTAAATTAAATAATGACGGTAAAGTAATTTTTGGTTCTACTGTTTATCTTGAAGATTTAGATACCGGAGAAAAAATAAATTATAAAATTGTTGGTAAAGATGAGGCTGATTTAAAACAAAAATTAATTTTTTTTCAATCTCCTATCAGTAAGGGTTTAATTGGTAAAAATAAAAAAGATTTAGTTGAAATTACTACTCCATCAGGAGTGAAAAATTTTGAGATTAAAGACGTAAAATATATTTAACCTTTAGCAATTTTTTGAACTTGTTTATCTGAGATTTGAAAGCCGTTTTGAACCCAAATTTCTTCTATGATCTTCAATTTGTCTCCTAAAACTTTGCCTTCAGGGATATTGTACTTTGACATAAGAATATTTGCCCCAACAGGTAAGGTTGGCAAAGTTTTGTTATTATAAAAATCAAGTAATTTAACCAATTTTTTTTCTAATTTTTTTGAAATAAATAACTTAAAACTAATAATATCAGTTACAGCTTGTCTTCCATTAAAATAAAAAATTTTGTTCAAATTTTTTTCAGTAAAATAATTAATATTTACTTTTTGCTTATAAAAGTTATCAACAAATTTTATTCTTTTTTGATCTTTATTAGAAATTTTAAATTTATATAAAAAATAATCTGCATTATCAGTTCCATCAATAGTTAATAATGAAATCAATAAAATAAAATCAATTTTAGATAAATTTTTCTGTGCGTATGAATTTAACTTTTTAAAACTTTGAAGATTTTTTAATTGAGGGAAAATAAGCTCTATTAACTCAAGGCTTTCTTTATCATTAAATAATTTAATAAACCCATCTGATTTTGTTAATTTTTTAAATTCCTCTACTAGTCTTTCAGAAGAAAGTTTTGAAATTCCTCCAATATTTCTTTTAATAGTTTTAAAAATTTCAAGCTCATGTTTGTTATTAGAATAATTTAAAAAGAAGCGTAGGTATCTTAATATCCTTAAGTAATCCTCTTGAATTCTCTCCTCTGGATTTCCTATAAATTTTATTGTTCCACTTTCTATATCTTTTTTACCATAATGTGGATCAAATAAATTTCCATCTTTATCAGAATAAATTGCATTAATAGAAAAATCTCTACGATTTGAATCATCCTTCCAGTCTAACGAAAATTCAACTTTAGCATGCCTTCCATCTGTTGAAACATCTTTTCTAAGAGTGGTGATTTCATATTTTTGATCACCTATAATTGCAGTAATCGTTCCATGGTCTATTCCTGTTTCATAAAAGTTGATATTATTTTTTTTGAGTGCATCACAAACTTCTGTGGGTATTAAGTTTGTGGCTAAATCTATATCATCAACTTCTTCTTTTTTTATAATCTTTCTAATACATCCACCAACATATCTGACTTCACTAGTTTCGTTAAAATTGTTTATAGCTTCAAATACTTTGTGAGCTGAAGTTTCCTGGGTAATTTTTTTTATGTTTTGACTTATGTAATCAAGATTTCTTGACCTAAAAAATATTTTATCTAAAAATTTATCCATATATGGCTGGGGCGCTAGGATTCGAACCTAGGATGCCGGTACCAAAAACCAGTGCCTTACCGCTTGGCTACGCCCCAATATTGTTTTCATATAGCACAAAAAACCAAAATTTATATAGTTTTTGATACATTGCACCAATAATTTTTAAATTTTCTTTTAAACTGTATCTTTGCCAACTTACAATCTTTTGAGTATTGATAATAAGCACAAATAGCTGATCCTGAACCAGTCATCCTAACAAATAAAGGACTATTAAGGTTTTTCAAAAATAACTTTATGTTTTTTAGTCGCGGGTATTTTAAAAAAGCTATTTTCTCAAGAGCATTAACTTGCTGAATTAAATAGTTTGAACTGAACATTTGTTTTTTTGGAGAATTGAGGTTTGGTTTAGTGAACTTCCTAACTCCAGAGTATATTTTTTTTGTAGAACATCCAAAGTTAGGTTTAACCAACAAAGTATTATATTTAGGACACTTTGTGAATTTTTTAATTTGATTGTTTGATTGCAAGATAGAACTAGAAAAATTTATTCCTAATATCACATCAGATCCAATTGAATTACACAGTTTTTCTATATTTATTTTTGTGAGTTTTATAATTTTTTTTTTTATAAAAAAATTTAATATCGCTGCTGCATTCATGGAACCACCACCAAGTCCAGCTTCTTGTGGAATATTTTTTTTAATACTTATTTTAAATTTTTTATTTTTTAATAAATTGGATCTATCGAGTAAATCTAGTAACTTTTGAACTGTGTTTTCTCTTTTTATATTCTTTGAAAATTTTCCATAAAAAGAAATTTTGTGATTATCGGACTTTATGTTTTGAATAGAAATCAAATCGTGTAAGTCAATAAATGAAATAATACTCTCAATTTTATGCATTGAGTTTCTTTTTCCTGTTACATTTAATGCTAAATTAATTTTAGCGTAAGATTTAAGATAATTATTCCTCATTTAGGAATTTTTAAGACCTTCAATTACTTTAATATTTATTTTATTCCTCATACTGTCTTCAGTATCATCAAACTTTAAAACATTATTCCAAAAATATCGTGCTTGTATTTTGCGATTTAATTTCCACAATATATCTCCGTAATGATCGTTCACTATTGGATCCTCAGGCATCAACTCCACCGCCCTTTTAAGATATTTTTCAGCCTCAATGTAATCGTCTATAAGATAATAAGCCCATCCAATTGAGTCGATGATATAAGGATCATTACTTTTTGACTCGTATGCCCTTTTCAACATTTCCATTGATTCATCAATTTTATAATCACGTTCTAGCCACGAATATGCCAAATAATTAAGAACATAAGCATCATCAGGATTTATTTTTAGAGAATTAAGTAAATCTTCGTCTGCTTTTTTATAATCTCCTAACCTTTCATAGCTTCCCCCTCTTCGGTAAAGTAAATCTGCTCTAAGTTCAGATTCATCATCTAATATTTCAATAATTTGAGAGTAATATTCAATTGCTTTTTCATAATTTTTTGAATTTTTATAAAAATTTGCAATATCAAATTGCATTTTTAAGTTTGGATTATCTATTTGATTAAACTTTGCAGTAATAAACTTTATCGCATTGTCATAATCTTGTTCCTCAACAATTATTTGAGCTTCTTTTTTTAATCTAAACCAATAATAAAACTCATCTTTTTTATTAAATTTTGTAATTATTTTTTTAACTTTATTAAATTCTTCATTTAAAAAATAGTTTTCTGCAACCAAAGATAAATTAAACTCAAACTTTGGATTTAAATAATTTGATAAATTTAAATAAAAATTAGATTTCTCAAAATTATCTTGGGATGAATAAATATTGGACACCAAAAATAAAAATTCGGAAACAACATCTTTGTGATTTTGACATGAAAAAATTTTATTAAATTCCTCAAATTTTTTATTCTCTACCCAACTTTTACTTTGGGATAGTAAAATGGTTGAGTTCATATAATCAAATTGACTAACCACATTTTCTGCTGCATTTATTTTATTTTTATCAATTAAATAATTAAGATAAAAAAAGATATATCTAGAATAATCTCCTTTTTGACTATTAATTAAATTAAGAAAATAAGCTCCAGTCTTTTCATCGTTTAAATAACATCTTTGAAAAGTTTCCGCTATTAAAGACAAATTCCCAAAATTTTTTTTATTATTTAAAATTTTTTTATTTTTAAAAGTATAGATATATTGTTTTAAAGCCTCAAAAATAACCAAGTTTATTCTATTTTGATCTTGAAATTTTAAACTTTGCGTTAAATATTCATCTGCCTCATCAAAATTATTTTTTTTTAGGCTATCAATAATTAAAATTAAATAGGCGTCGTAAAAATCTGCATTGTCTATATTACCATTATTTTTGATCACATTAATTGCTTGTGGAATTTTATTGTCTAAAACTAATGAATTTACATACCTTTTTAAATACGAGTCATGTTTGTTAAGTAAAACTTTTGAAAGATTGAAAAATTTTAATGCTTTAGAATTATTTTGATTTTCATATGCAATAATTCCTGAAAAATAATTTGATAAATCCCTAGAATTAATGTCATTAAAAGTAGTACTTTTAGAATATATGGGTGTCTGATAGAATAATCCAAAAATAAATATCAGTTTTATTAATTTTTTTAACATTTAGACATTGTATGACTAAAAAAGTAATAAATCAAAACGACAAATTTAGGGAAGAATTGATAAATACAATTGAACCAAACTTTGTTTTTACTGATAAACCTATAAACAGATTTATTAACAATGATGCAAAACTTGATGATAATCAGTCTAAAAATAAGAGTGAATTACTGCTAAAACTAAAAAAAAAAATCAATTCAATTGAAAATTGTAAATTGAAAGAAAATTCAAGAAATTTAATTCTAGGAGATGGAAACATAAATAGTCCTATAATGATAATTGGTGAAGCCCCAGGTTTAGAAGAAGACAGTAACGCAAATACTTTTATGGGAGAGGTTGGAGAGCTCCTAGATAAAATGCTGCTGGCTATCGAGATAAAAAGAAAAAATATTTATTGTAGTTATTCAATGAATTTTAGACCCCCAGAGGACAGAAAGCCAACGTCAGTAGAGATAAAAAGATATTCTGTGTTTTTAAAAGAGCATATATCAATAATCGAGCCAAAAATTGTTATTTTAATGGGAAGTACAGCTATGGAGGCAGTTACAGGAATTAACGGTAAAATTTCGAGTGAAAGAGGAAAATGGAAAGAGGTCATACTAAATGGTCGAACCTATCCTTTGATGATAACTTTTAATCCATCATACTTAATAAGGTTTCCAGACAATAAGAAATACTCATGGGAAGATCTCAAAAAAATAAGACAGAAGATAAAAGGCTTAAATTTAAAAGTTTAATGAAAATAATAGCAGGTGTAGACGAAGTTGGTAGAGGAAGTTTAATTGGACCAGTTTATGCGGCAGCTGTTATTTTGAATAAATCAATTAATTCTAAAACACTCAAAGATTCTAAAACACTAACTAAGGAAAAAAGGGAAATTTTATTTAATTACATCAAAAAAAATTCTATTTGGGCTACTGGTAAGGCATCTGCTAAAGAAATAGATAAAATAAATATTCTTCAGGCAAGCTTGCTTGCCATGAAAAGAGCAATAAAAAAACTCAAAAAAAAACCTTCACAAGTTTTAATAGATGGAAATAAAATACCAGATTTAAAAAATTACAACTTAAGAGCAATAGTAAAAGGTGACCAAAAAATACCCTCTATTTCAGCTGCATCCATTATTGCTAAAGTAACTAGAGATAAATTTATAAAAACATTAGCGAAAAAGAACAAAGGATATAATTGGGATCAAAATTTTGGTTATGGAACTAAACAGCATTTAAAGGCAATAAAAAAGCTTGGTGTTAACAAACATCATAGAAAAACATTCTCACCAATATCAAAACTTAATAAACACTATATCTAGTTATATTAAATTTTAACCACACAAAACGAGTCTAAATATTTCAATCTCAGGTTGACCATAAAATCCATTTGGAGTCTAATTATTTTTTAAAAATGAAAACTGATTTCAAAAATAAAATTATTAACGGAGATAGTCTCGAAGAATTAAAAAAAATTCCACGTGAAACTTTTGATTTAATTTTCGCAGACCCTCCATACAATCTTCAATTAAAAAGCGAATTAGTCAGACCAGACAGATCTAAAGTAGATGCTGTAAATGACAAATGGGATCAGTTCGAAAATTTTAAAAAATACGATGAGTTTACATATGCGTGGTTATCAGAATGTAAAAGAATTTTAAAAAAAGATGGAGCAATTTGGGTTATTGGGAGTTATCACAATATTTTTAGAGTAGGAACTGCAATTCAAAATTTAGGATTTTGGATTTTAAACGATGTTATTTGGAATAAAAATAATCCAATGCCTAATTTTAGAGGAACACGATTTACCAACGCTCACGAAACTTTGATTTGGGCGTCTAAAAGTGAAAAATCAAAATATACATTTAATTATCAATCACTAAAATGTTTGAATGATGATTTACAAATGAGATCAAACTGGGATCTTCCGATTTGCAGTGGTGCAGAAAGATTAAAGAAAAACGGCAAAAAAGTGCATTCCACTCAAAAACCGGAGGCTTTACTTCATAGAGTTTTATTATCATCTACGAATAAAGATGACATGATTTTAGACCCTTTTTTAGGTTCAGGAACAACAGCAACTGTCGCGAAAAAACTTGGTAGAAATTATTTTGGTATAGAAAAAGAAAAAAATTATTTCAAAGCTGCAGAAAAAAGAATTAAAAATGCAAAACCTATTGAAGATGATTTACTTGATACTCTTAAAAATAATAGATCAAAACCTAGAATACCATTTGGATCATTAGTGGAGCTTGGGATAATTAAGCCGGGTACTAACATTTTTGACAATAAGAAAAAAATTACTGCAAAAATTTTAGCAGATGGAAGTATAAAGCATAACCAATCTGAAGGCTCTATTCATAAAGTTGCAGCTACTATTTTAGGTGCTGAAAGTTGCAATGGATGGACATATTGGCATTGTGATATCAACGGCAGAATATATCCAATAGACTACTTAAGACAAAGATTAATCTCAAAAAATTAATTATTGTAAATTTTTCCTAAATAATTTTCTAAAAATTTTTTGTTCTTAGTTAATATTTTCAATCCCATATTTCTAAAGAATACTATAATTGGATTTGATACATGAAAAGCAAATTGATTTAGTTTTGATCTATTATTAATCATTTTTACCCTTGAAACTCTATTACTATAATAATTAGATTTGTTATTTATGATACTTTCAAATAATTCTGATGCACCTTCAATAGACTGTGAGGCTCCTTGTGCAAAAGAAGGTGGAAAGGCAAAAAAGGCGTCTCCAACAAGATCAATATTTTCAACTAATTTATGAAAATCTTTACTAACAAAAACTGGGAAGCACTTGATATTATTTAGGTTACTTAAAATTGAAGAAGAAATTTTAATTTGTAATTTATTCTTAATTTCCTCCATAAAAGCTTTTTCTTCAAAAAGGCTGTAGTTTTTAAGCTCATTTGCAGTTAATTGATGCTTTAAAACACCAATAAAATTGTATTCTCCAGCTCTGTTATCAATTGGGTAGATAACATAATGAAAATCAGGACCTACAAATAAAGAAATGTTCATTTCGTTTAAATTATTTAGGTTAGCCCGAGGGATTTTACCTCTAATTGCAATACAATTATTATAAGTTGGTTGAATGTGATTATTAGAAATTAAGGATTTTCCTTTAGAAAAAATACCGTCAGAAATAATTAGATGGTCACAAATAAAACTTTGATTTTTGTTAAAAGTTAAATTTATTTGATCATGTTTTTTTTCAATTTTCTCAATGCTATGTTCATATTTTATATCTTGCTCATCTAATCTATTTTTTAAAAATTCAACTAATATAGATCTTTTCATTGTGGTGTATTTACAATCTTCAGAATTATATTCAGAAATATTCAAATCAGATATTTTTTTTTGATTTTTAATCTCATAAAAATCAATTTTTTCAGGATTAAACTTTTCCTTATTTTCTATTTCATTAAATCCAATTTTGTTTAAAAGCTTGATACTATTGGTTGAAAGTTGAATTCCATACCCCTCTTCTAACTCTACTGAGTGTTTTTTTTCAAATATTGTAACTTGATAATTGGGATTTTCTTTAAATAAATTAGCAATGAATAAACCTGAAATTCCTGCTCCTATAATTCCAATTTTTTTCATTTATTACTTTCTAGGTATCTAACAATTCTTTTTGTAAAAGTTGGTAATGTGTAGTTTTTTAACTTCTTAGGATCGATCCAGTGGGAAGTTGGTAATGAACCTACTTTATTCTTATGTTCAATTTTTATATTCATATTCATATTTGACATCTTGATATTAACTATATCTGTTGAACTTGTAGGCTTTGATAATTCTTGCATGGGAAAAATACTAAAATTTTTCAAAAAATTAAATTTAGTATTTTTAATCAAAAGATATTTATTTTTATCTTTATAAACTTTTAGTAAATAATATTTATTGTTATTCTTTTTTTTGATTTTAGTAAGTAGGAAATCTTTTCTTTTTAAAGCAATGCATTTACTTGAAATTGGACATTGTTCACAATGAGGATTACTCGGTTTACAGATTAAAGCTCCTAGTTCCATTAAGGCCTGAGCATAATCACTTGCCCTACTTGAATACCCAAAGATTTCTTTTTTCTTTATTAAGTTCTTTTTATTAATTTCATTTTCTTTTTTTAAATATAAATATCTTTTAAGAACTCTTTCAATGTTTCCATCTAAAGGAATAATGCTTTTATTAAAAGCTATAGCTGATATTGCACTCGCAGTGTAATCACCAATACCTGGAAGAGATTTTAAATCTGAATAGTTTCTTGGAAGTTTTTTATCAAATTTTTTTATAACTAATAGAGCAGTTTTTTTTAAGTTTCTAACCCTAGAATAATAACCAAGCCCCTCCCAAAGCTTAATCAGTTTATGATTTTCGAAATTTGCTAAAGTCTCTAAGTCAGGAATATTTTTTATAAATCTATTAAAGTAAGGGATTGCTGTTGCTACCTGAGTTTGCTGTAACATAAATTCACTAACTAATGTGTAATATTGCTTTTTTTTATGAGAGACTTTTTTTCTCCAGGGTAAAACTCGCTTATTTATGTCATACCAATTAAGAATTTTATTTGTTATTATTTGGTCTTTCATATGCAATTTAAAAATAATACTAAGCAGAGAAATGTCTCCATTCAAGGCTTAAGATCTTTTAAAGACACTTTGCCAAAAAATGTAAAAAGGATTATTAATAAAAAAGGTCACATTTACTCAGAAACCCTGAGTAATTGGAAATACCTTGTAGGTGACGAGTTATTCAAGTGCTGCTATCCAAAAACATTTAAAAGTTTAAATAAATTTGGTGTAAGTACATTAGTGATCATGGTCAAAAGAGGCCACGAAGTTGACATAGAATATTCTAAAAAAGATATTTTAAATAAGATGAATGCTTATTTTGGTTATGAAGTTGTTGAGAAACTTAAATTCATTAGTTTTGATGATGAACAAAAAGTTTCCCCTAAACTAGAGATTAATGAAAAAAATGTGACAATAAATAGATATAAAGACAAAATCAGCGATGTTAAAAATGAAAAAATTAAACAATCATTATTAGAGCTAACTAAAGTGTTTAAAAAAAAATGAAAAAAATTTTAATAATTTCAATATTTTTTTTCTTCAGTGCTTTAAGCACTCAAGCTGACGAAATTAAAAGAATTCTTGTAGGAAATAAGAGTGCAAAAATATCTATCATCGCTTTTGAATCCTTAACTTGTAGCCATTGTGCTAACTTTCATAAAGATGTTTATCCTTTATTAAAAAAAGAATATTTAGATACAGGTTTAGCCAAGATTGAATTTAGACATTTTCCTCTAGATATTGCTGCTTTTAATGCTTCAAAAGTTGCTCAATGTAGAAATGATGGGGAAGCAAAGATATTGGAAAGTTTATATGCTAATCAACAAAAGTGGGTAAAAGGAAGTTCAGTTGAGGAAGCAAATATTAATCTAAAAAAATTTTTATCAACAGAGGGTTTCAATATTGATTTTGAAAGCTGTATTAACAACAAGAAAATAGAAGATTTTGTATTAAATGACCGAATCGATGGAGCTAAAAACTTCAAAGTAAATGCTACCCCTACGATAATAATTAATAATGAAAAGTTTGATAAAACCTTAAATTACAAAAATTTAAAAAAAGCTCTTGAAAAACTGATATAAGTTTCTCTATGGAGTTTAAAAAAATCCAATTAAATGGATTTAAATCTTTCGCAGAAAAAGCAGATTTTTTAATCGAAGATGGCTTGACTGGTATTGTTGGACCTAACGGGTGCGGAAAATCTAATATAGTTGAATCTCTAAGATGGGCAATGGGTGAAACATCTGCAAAAAGCATGCGTGGATCTGGAATGGAGGATGTAATTTT
>CACKYY010000011.1 GCA_902604525.1 uncultured Pelagibacteraceae bacterium
GCGTACACAACCTTAGCAACAATTCTTCAAATTTTTGGTGAAGATAAAGGTTGGGATTACATGAAAAAACTTCATGCAAATATAAATACATATACTAAATCTGGTTCTGCTCCAATTAAAGCAACTGGAAGAGGTGAAAATTTGATTGGTATTTGCTTCCAACACGATGGGGTTAAACAAACCAAAAAAGGATTACCGGTTGTAACCATTTCTCCAACTGAAGGAACTGGTTATGAGGTTGGATCTATGAGTATTATTGCTGGTGCAAGAAATATGAAGGAAGCTAAAAAGTTTTATGACTGGGCATTAAGTCCTGCAATACAAACTATGGTTTTCACTTCTGGGAAATCTTTACAGGTACCATCTAATACTAAAGCAAAAGCTGATCCTGATGCTCCAGATTTATCTACTATTAACTTGATTGATTACAATTTTAAAGTTTATGGAGATAAAAGTACTAGAGCGAGTTTGTTATCCAAGTGGGATAACGATGTATCTGTAATTCCTAGATAATTTTAGGAATTAATGAGAGGACTCGTTGTCTGTTGGATGCTCATTGGAGGATTGGGTTTTCTAATCTTTCCATGGTATGTAACAGGTGACGGGTTTTTCTCAATAAACTGGATTTTAGAATACACTTTAGAAGACTATGGTTCGGTATTACCTCAAGTATTTATAAATAAAAAGTATTGGCTTTTACCGATAATCGTTCCTTTAATTTTTCCATTAACAACATTAAAATTAAATCAGAACAATCCTATATATTCTAAAATTTTCTTATACTCAGGGTTAATTGGTTTTTTTTACTTTTTCCTTCAGGGATTTTCTATTGGTATCAGGGGATGGAATTTTGAAATTTTACAATCAATTTTTGGTGATGTTGAAAATCAGTTTGGTGTTGGATCAGGTGCAGTTTTAACTTGCTGCACATTTATATTTTATATCACACATGGTCTGTCATCTCGTGGGTGGCTAAATGGTGATAATTTTATAGTTGGTAGTATTGGAAGTATTATAATCTTAGTTTCAACTTTTGTTTTTTTTCCAATTTTTAGAATGTTTACAGTTGCTTTTAAAGGAACTGAGGGTGGCTATGAAATAAGTAATTTTTCAGATAAAATATTGAATAAAGGAATTTGGGGGCTTGATTGTCTTTATAGCGATTATGCTTGTGGGGTATTTTGGAATACTATTACCATGGGAACACTTACAGCGTTCTCATCGACAATTTTAGGGTTAGGTTTTGCTTTATTAGTTGCAAGAACTAGTTTCAGATTTAAAAAAACGATTAGAGTATTGTCTGTTTTACCAATAATCACTCCACCGTTTGTAATTGGTCTAGCAATAATTATTTTATTTGGAAGAACTGGTGTAGTAAGTTCTTTTCTTGAGTGGGCGTTTGATATCGAACCATCTAGATGGATTTATGGTTTACCAGGAATATGGTTTGCACAAACACTGGCATTCACCCCTATTGCATTTTTAGTTCTTATTGGAGTTGTTGAAAGTGTTAGTCCATCAATGGAAGAAGCTTCACAAACATTAAGAGCATCAAGGTGGCAAGTTTTCAAAACAGTTACCTTACCATTGATGAGACCAGGAATAGCAAATGCATTTTTACTTGGTTTTATTGAAAGCTTAGCAGATTTTGGTAATCCGTTAGTACTTGGTGCTGAATATGATGTTTTGTCTACTGAAATATTTTTTGCAATTGTTGGTGCGCAATATGATGAAACTAAAGCTGCAATTCTTGCTATGATTTTATTATCAGTTGTCCTAGTAGTATTTTATCTTCAAAATCAATGGTTAGGAAAAAAATCATATATTTCAATTTCTGGAAAAGGCGATAGTGGAGTTCATCCTGAACTTCCCAAAAAAGCAAAATGGATAATTTATTCAACTGTACTTCCTTGGGCATCAATTACTTTTATAATTTATGTAATGATCATGTTTGGAGGTTTTGTTGAAATGTGGGGTGTTGATCATAGCTTTACATTAAAACATTATATTGAAGCTTTTAGCATTGATTGGGTAAAAGAAAGAGGATTGTTATGGACCGGTACAGCATGGAATTCTTTTAATACTACATTTGCGATAGCAATAATTTCAGCTTTTCCTACTGCTGCAATAGGAATTTTAACTGCTTATTTACTAACAAGACATAAGTTTAGGGGTAAAAACGCTTTTGAATTTGGTACGATGTTAAGCTTTGCAATACCTGGAAGTGTTATTGGTGTAAGTTACGTTTTTGCCTTTAATGTTCCTCCTCTTGAGTTGACTGGAACAGGAATAATTTTAGTAATTGCATTTGTGTTCAGAAACATGCCTGTGGGAGTAAGAGCAGGGATAGCTGCTATGAACCAACTAGATCCACATTTGGATGAAGCCTCTTCAACTTTAAATGCTTCAAGCTCTCAAACATTTAGAAACATAATTCTTCCATTACTTAAACCTGCTATTACAGCATCTTTAGTTTTTAGTTTTGTAAGAGCCATGACAGCAATTAGTGCAGTTATCTTCTTGGTAAGTGCAAATTATGACTTAGCTGTTTCATACATACTAGGACGATTAGAAAATAATGACTACGGCCTTGCAATAGTGTATTCATCTGCTTTAATTGTAGTAATGCTGATTACAATTACTTTGATGCAATTAATTATAGGAAAACGTAAATTAGGAAGAAGAGATCAGGCCGACGGCATTTTACAAGGAAATTTAGGATAATGAAAAAAGCAGAAGTAAAGTTTGAAAATATAACAAAAAAATTTAATGAAACTACAGCAGTAGATAATGTTAGCTGTAAATTTGAAGCTGGAACTTTAACTACTTTGCTTGGTCCATCAGGTTGTGGAAAAACTACTTCACTAAGAATCATTGCAGGTCTCGAAAGAGCTACAAGTGGTAAAATATTAGTTGATGATGAGGACGTAACATTATTGCCTGCAACTGACAGAGATGTATCAATGGTATTTCAATCTTACGCTTTATTTCCACATATGAGTGTTATTGAAAATGTCTCGTATGGTTTAAAAATGATAAATGTAGAAAAGGAAGAGTATATCCAAAAATCATTAGAAACACTAAAACTTGTAAATCTTGAAGGATACGAAAATAGAATGCCATCAGAACTATCAGGTGGACAACAGCAAAGGGTTGCCGTTGCAAGAGCAATTGTTTTAGAACCAAAAGTATTGCTTTTCGATGAACCTCTTTCAAATTTAGATGCAAAATTAAGAAGGCAGGTCCGAGAAGATATAAGAGAAATACAACAAAAACTTGGTGTAACCACGATTTATGTAACTCATGACCAAGAAGAAGCTTTAGCAATATCTGACAAAGTAATTGTAATGAATAATGCTGTTATTGCTCAAGATGGAAATCCAAAAGATCTTTATAACTTTCCAAAAAATAAGTTTGTTGCAAATTTTATTGGTGATGCAAACGTTGTTAAAGCTGAAATAGTTAGTAAGCAATCAAATACATATGAATTAAAACTGGCAGAAATGAGAATTAAGATTGAAAGTGACAAGAATTTGGAAAACTCAGTTTCTGTTGCTTTGAGACCAGAAAAAATTAGAATTGAAACAACTAATAATAATAATTGTATTCATGCATCAGTAAATAATGCCTCTTTTGTTGGTAGCAATTATCAATATATTTTTAATTCTGATATAGGAAAATTATACGTTATTTCTGGTGATACAAATCATGTATTCAAAGTTGGTGAAGAAGTATTTTTAAATCTTGATGAAAAAGATGTTAAAATTCTTAATGATTAAATTGACCACCTCTTTCATCATAAGGATCATATCTTAAACTTCGTCTGAATTTTATAATATCATCAACTAAAAGATCCGGCTTTTCTAATGCAGCGAAATGACCTCCTGCAGGCATTTCAGTCCATTGTTTAAGATTAAATATTCTTTCAACATAAGACCTGGGTGGCCATTCAGACATTTCAGCAGGAAATATTGCTGCTGCTGTTGGAATTTCAATTTTTTTAAAATCCTTTGGAAAAAACCTTCCTCCTTCCTCTCTTCTACCAAAATAAATCCAACTAGCTGTATCAAATGTTTTTGTTAAGATATAAACCATTATATTTGCTAACAAAGTATCTTTAGAATAGACACTTTCAATATCATTGTTCTTTAAATCTGACCATGAATACATTTTTTCAGTTATCCAGGCAGCTATACCAACTGGACTATCCATCATTCCGTAGCCTAAAGATTGAGGTTTTGTTGCTTGTTGAGTTCTGTATCCTTCTTGCATTATTTGATCCTCATTAAATTTTTTTTGCCAATTTCTTTCTTCATCAGATTTTGGACCCTCAGGATGACGCATAGTCAGACAATTTATATGAATTGCTTTACAAAATTTTGAATGATCATAACCTAGCCAATTAGCAATAGTTGCGCCCCAATCACCTCCTTGAGCCATATAATTTTTATAACCAAGATTTTCAATCATTAGTTTATTTAATATTTCAGACATTTTTCTTGGCCCCATTGGCTTTGATGGACTTCCTGAAAAACCAAATCCTGGCAAAGAAGGAACTATTACATCAAAAGAGTTTTTTTTGTCTCCTCCAAATTTTTCTGGATGAGCAAGTTTTTCAATAATATGTAGAAATTCAATTATGGATCCAGGCCAACCATGCATCAAAAGTAATGGCATTGAATTTTCGCTGCTTCCTTTTATTTTAATAAAATGAATTTTTGTACCATCAATTTTAGTTGTATAATTATTAAATTTATTTATTTCAAATTCGTGTTTTTTCCAATCAAATTTGGTAATCCAATAATCACATAATTCTTTTAAATATTTTTTGTTTGTTCCGTGTTCCCAACCATCTAAATCCTTTACAGAGTCCCAAGGATAATCTCTAACTTTTTGATAAATTAAAGAAATTTCTTTTTCAGTAAATTTAACGTTAAAATCTTCAATCATTTATAAAATTTAATTTCTAAAATTATAAACTATGCTATTCACTATGCCAGAATTAGATAAAACACATATTTAGAAAGAATGAACAAAGAAAACGCAAGTAAACTCTGGAAAATTATTCAGGAAGCTGGTGATTATTTACAAGGACAATTGCCTGATCATCCTAATCATCCTAAGGGTAGAAATGCCTATGCCCATGTAGCTATTTGTGTAAAAGCCAAATTTAACGCTAGTTACAAAGAAATCCCTGATGAGCAGCTTGAGGAAGTTTTAAAATATATTGAATTTTTGAAACAAAATCCAAATTAGAGACTTATTGCTTAGGTAAATAATCCTTTAAATCACCTTCTCGATAGACATCTGCAGTGCAACAATGAAGTCCTCCTCCAAAAGCATAAGCATCACGTAGTTCTACTGGTACCACTTCCATTCCAAGTTTATCTAATTGTTCTGCTTGATAAGTCTCACTTTTTTCAACACATACTGTTTTAGAGTCTAAGACTAATACATTCATTGATAACCACGTTGAAGAATAACATAAAGGAGGTGGCTCATTGTGTGCTGGTTGCGCGCTATCAATTATTTCCCATCCATTATTTTCAAATAATTTTCTTTGCTCTTTTGGAAGTCTTCTTTGAGGATTGTTTATTATTAACCCCTCTTTTATAGGTGTAAAAGTTGCATCAATATGAATTGGATATGGATCACCAGGAAAGTTCACTGCATGAACTCGATGATCTTTATAATGTCTTTTTAACCAATCAATACCTTTTAAGTTTGTAGTAAAACCATGCTGAACAACTAAATCTTTTCCAAATCTTAATACGTCTGCTGCATCAAATAATGGTTCTTCTTCTGTTGTTACAAAATGTTTTTTTTCAGTCCACTCTAATCTTTTCTGTACACCAATTTTATCTGATAAATAGTCCTTCCGATAATCAAGGTCTGTCAATCTAGGTTTTGGTGCGGATTCATGCCTCATATTTGGATCTTGATTGTAATAATCTTGTAGAAGTGGTCTATAACATAAATATTCGAACCAACGACATCGATAGCTCATTGTTGCCTCTAAAATTTCGTTACCAACAGTTAACAAAACATCTCTAGGTGGCATACAGCCAAACATGGTTTCTGCCTCCCAATCAGGAGTAGATGTTTTTTGATTAAAATCTAAAGGTGTTGGTCTATCAACTTTAATTCCTCTTTTCTTAAGTATATTTGAAAAATCATCTAAAAGTTGATTGGCTTTATCAACAGTATCTTTAGTTCTTGGTCCAAACTGACCTCGCATATCACTATCTTCAGGAACTTTAGCATCAAGTGCTGGCTCAGGGGCTGGAATACAAGTGCCATCTGCTCTTCCGACAATTACATGTTTTAGTGGATCCCATTCATTCCAACTATTCACAATAATATTATTTTTATTCATAGATTAATTAAGAGCGATGTATCTTTTATTCCATCTCATGATCAAACTGTAATAAATTATTGAAACAAAAAGAAAAAATCCGCCAATAATTGTGTTTGTTGTGGGAACTTCATTAATACCAAACAGTGGCAACCATACCCAGAATATCCCACCCACTACTTCAGTTAAAGATAGCAATGTAAGTTCTGCTGCTGGAATAGCTTTTGAGCCTATTGAATATAAAATTAAACCAAAACAAACTAATGTTCCATGTAAAGAAAATAAACTTCCATTATAGCTTGATGAAAAAAATACTAAATCGTTTGTAATGATTGCTATAGATGAAAAAACGACACAAAAGAAGCCTGCAAAAGCAACTGTTGTGAATTTAGGAGTTTCTTTTCTCCACCTTAATGTCACTGAAAAAACTGAAAAACCAATTGATGCCGTAAGACCAAATACAAATCCTATTAAAGATTTTTCACTGGTATTACCAAGTGCCATAATTAGTATACCTGCAGTTGCTATGACAATTGAAATCCAAACATTTAATGAAATTTTTTCTTTTAAAAACAAAAATGCTAATAATGCAGTAAAAAATGGCATTGCAGCCAAACATAGTAATGTTACAGCAGCGCTAGTGTTAGTAATTGAATAAATAAAGGTGATCATTGCAACACCTAAACCAGAGCCGCCTATCATACCTGATAACCCTATTTTGAAATAATTTTTGTAAAAATTTTTTCCTTCTTCGAAAAATAAATAAAGATTTAATAAAATAAAAATAGTCAAACCTCTTCCAAAAATATACTGCCATGGGACTAATTGTGGATTATCCATGTATCTCACAACTAACGGGCCAAATGACCACAGTAAGCCTGCAAATAAAACTACTGGAATTGCTATTTTTGGACTTCTAAGCTCAATCATATGCCGAAATCTAATTCTAAATAGAATTTTCTACAACAAAAATATATTTTAAATCTAAATATAAAATCAGTGATATATATGAAATAAAATTAAAAGTTTATATGGATTTAAAAATTTTAGAAATTGCTTCAGATACAGAAAATAACAAAAATATCAAAAACTACACTCATGCTGCAAAATCCAAAAATCCTTTGTGTGGTGATGAAATTGAAATTAAGTTAATTATGAAAAATGAAAAACTTGTTGATTTTGGCTACCAGGGAAAATCATGTGTTTATTGTCAGGCTAGTGCAAGTCTATTGTCAAAAAATTTGATAAACTCCAAAAAAAATAAAATTAAAGAGCTTTGTGATTATGCAAAATCTTTTTTTAATAAAGAACAAGTAAGTATTGAAAAAAAATGGTCTTTTTTAAGTAAATTGTTTGATCAAAAAAATTTATCAAGAAAAGAATGTATTCTTCTTCCTTTCAATGCCTTAAAAAAGATTATATCAAATTAAATTATGGGAAATTTAAAGCAATCATTCTACGCAGGACTCTTTTCGATTATTACAATTGGAATACTTACTCTTTTAACTTACAAAACTGAGTATGGAATATTTTTAATTGCTTCCTTTGGATCTTCAATGGTTCTACTCTATGGATATCCAGAAAGTCCTTTCGCCCAGCCAAAAAATGTTTTCTTTGGTCACGTTCTTACTGCAATTGTGGGAATGATTTTTTTATACTTTATACCTTTACCTTTATATTTAACTATCCCTTTGGCTGTAGGTTTTGGTGTTGGATTGATGATATTATTTAATGTAACTCATCCACCAGCTGGTGGAAATCCCATCATAGTCATAATGGGTAGTGTGTCGGTGGACTACTTATTGACCCCTGTGATTTCTGGTTCAATAATTATTCTAATTTTTGCAATAATTATTAATCGATTAATCCTAAAAAAAAATTATCCCTCTAAGAAATAATTTGTTTGCTAGCCTCTTGAAAATAAGGTTAGATGGCCAAAAATAAATTAATATTTTATTACATAGAGGAGATTAAATGAAGATATTGTGCGTATTATACGATGATCCTAAAGGTGGAATGCCAAAATCATATCCACTTAGTGATCTTCCTAAATTAGAAAAATATCCAGATGGAATGACTTTACCAAGTCCAAAAGGTAGGGACTTCACACCAGGTGAATTATTAGGATGTGTTTCAGGAGGATTAGGATTAAGAAAATATTTAGAGTCTAATGGACATGAATTTGTTGTAACAAATAGTAAAGATGGAGATGGATGTGAAGCAGATAAACATATCATTGATGCAGATATTGTTATATCTCAACCATTTTTTCCTTACTATTTAACAAAAGAGAGAATTGCTAAAGCAAAAAATTTAAAAATGGCTATTACTGCTGGAATTGGTTCAGACCATGTTGATTTACAAGCAGCAATGGATAACAAAATTGATGTAGTGGAAGTTACATTTTGTAATTCAAGATCAGTTGCAGAACATATAGTAATGATGATTGTTTCAATGGTAAGAGATTATCACAATCAACATAGGATCGTTAATGAAGGTGGTTGGAATATAGCAGACGCCGTGCAAAGATCTTATGACGTTGAAGGTATGCATATTGGAACAGTTGCTGCTGGTCGTATAGGATTAGACGCACTTAGAAAGATGAAACCTTTTGATGTACATTTACATTACTTTGATAGACATAAACTACCTGACAGTGTTGAAAAGGAATTAAATTTAACTTTTCATGAGTCGGTAGAATCAATGGTTAAAGTCTGTGATGTGGTCACAATAAATTGTCCACTCCATCCAGAAACTGAAAACCTATTTGATGATGCAATGATAAGTAAAATGAAAAAAGGTGCATACATTGTTAATACTGCTAGAGGTAAAATTTGTAACCGTGAAGCTATTGCAAAAGCTCTAAAAAGTGGACAATTAAGTGGTTATGCAGGAGACGTTTGGTTTCCGCAGCCAGCTCCAAATGATCATGTTTGGAGAACTATGCCCAATCATGGAATGACACCACACACTTCTGGAACTTCATTATCTGCGCAAACGAGATATGCTGATGGTGTAAGAGAAATTTTAGAATGTTTCTTTGCAGGTAGTGAAATTAGAGATCAATATCTTATTGTTAAAGATGGCCAATTAGCTGGAATGGGCGCTCACTCATACAGTAAAGGATCAGCAACAGGTGGATCTGAAGAAGCGGCTAAATATAAGAAAAAATAACTTACACTAATACTTATTAAAGGTAGTTTACTAAAAGTAGCTACCTTTAATATCATAGACTAAATTCTTTTTTTTTGTTTATGATGTTAAATGAAATTTTTAACTATCATAATTTTTATTATATCCTTCTTTACTGCAGCAGAGGCAAACCAAAAAAGTAAGGCATATTTTGCTGGTGGGTGTTTTTGGTGCATGGAAGAATCCTTTGAAAAATTGAGTGGAGTTGAAAAGGTAATATCGGGTTACTCTGGTGGGACTACAGAAAACCCAACCTACAAAGAAGTAGTTTATGGTAAGACAGGCCATTTTGAAGTTGTTGAAATTATCTATGATAAAGAAATTATTTCTTTTAAAGAATTGCTTAATATTTTTTGGAAAAATATAGATCCCTTCGATCCTTATGGGCAATTTTGTGATAAAGGATATAGCTATAGATCAGTCGCTTTTTATCAAAACAATGAGGAAAAAAAACTCATAGAAATTAGTGTTAATGAATTAGAGAAAAAATTTAATAAAGAAATCGTCACTTACGTAAGAAGTTTTGATAAATTTTACCAAGCTGAAGTTTATCACCAAGATTTTTATGTAAAAAAATTTCAAAGGTATTTGGAATATAAAAAAGCTTGTAGAAGAGAAGAAATTTTAAACAATATTTGGAACCTATAAAATCTGTGAAAAACTATATTAAATGGAATTTTGATAATTCTTATTCAAAGTTACCCAAAGCTTTTAAGGAGATTATTAAACCTGTTTCAGTTTTGAAACCTGAGTTGGTTATCTTAAATGAAAATTTGGCAAAGGAATTAGGGCTTGATTTTTCTAAAATCGAAAAAAATGAATTATCTGCTCTATTTGCGGGAAATATTCTGCCTGAAGGAACTAGCTCAATTGCTCAAGCTTATGCAGGGCATCAATTTGGACATTTTACAATGTTAGGTGATGGAAGAGCAGTTTTAATCGGTGAGCATATAACTAATAAAAAAAAAAGATACGATATTCAATTCAAAGGATCTGGTAGGACTTCATTTTCAAGAGGCGGTGATGGTCGTGCAGCTTTAGGGCCAATGCTAAGAGAATATATTATTAGTGAGGCCATAAACTCATTAAATATTCCTACAACTAGAAGTCTTGCTGTCACTAAAACTGGAGAAAAGGTTGTAAGGGAAAATTTATTAGATGGTGCAATATTAACTAGAGTTGCCTCTAGTCATATTCGAGTTGGCACATTTCAATACATCGCTGCAAAACAAAATATTGATGAATTGAAAATGTTACTTGATTATACAGTTGATAGACATTATCCAGAAATTAAATCTTCTAAAACAAAAGCTGTAGATTTGTTAAATTTAGTAATTGAAAAACAATGTCAGCTAATAGTTAATTGGATGCGAGTTGGATTTATTCATGGAGTAATGAATACCGATAACATGACAATTTCAGGGGAAACTATAGATTATGGACCCTGTGCTTTTATGGATTACTATGATCCTAAAACTGTTTTTAGTTCAATCGATAAGTTTGGAAGATATGCATTTTCTAATCAGCCAGCAATTGCAAAATGGAATTTAGCTCGATTTGCTGAATGTTTGATCCCTCTAATTGATGAAGACGAAGAACAGGCTATTAAAACTGCAACTAAAATTATTGATAATTTTCAAAATATCTATGAAAAAAAATGGTTGAATATGATGAAATCTAAACTTGGTTTGGTGGGTGATAATAAAGATGACTTAAAACTGATTAATTCTTTACTTAATTGGATGGAAAAAAATAAAGCTGATTACACAAATACATTTTGTTTTTTGATGGGAATTTATGATGGTGATGAAATTTATAAAAATAAAAGTTTCAAAGACTGGTTAGATGCATGGAAAAATAGATCAAGTTTAAAGAATTCTAACAAAGAAAAACAATTTGAACTAATGAAAAAAGTCAATCCAGTCATCATTCCTAGAAATCATAAAGTAGAAGAGGCTTTATCCAATGCAGAGAAAAATAATTATAAAACTCTTAATATATTATTGTCAGTAATTCAAAACCCATATGACCCTAAAGTCGATATTTTAAAATTTCAAACACCTGCACCAGCATCAAAAGAGAAGTATCAAACTTTTTGTGGGACTTAAAATTACAATACGTATGGTTCTGGCCTTGCGCTATTACCTAACACTCTTTCAACTGAAAAATCACTAATATCAATTGTTTGGTAAGATCCCGTTGTAATTAATTCTGTTAATGCTCTTCCAATACCAGGCGCTTGCATTAATCCCCGTCCAGTGAAACCAGATGCCATATAAACATTTTCATATTTTGGATGCTTACCAACCACCGCATTGTTATCTAATTTATTACAATCATAATATCCAGCCCATCCACCTGTTAGTTTTAGTTCTTCAAAAGCTGGAATTCTTTTTGCTAATGCTGGCCAAACTAATTCTTCAAAATCATTCCATGCTGGTTCTAAATCATTAGCGTCAAACACAGAAATAGGGGATCCGGCTAGGTATTCACCACCCTCTGGTCTCCAATAAACACCTGTTGTTAGATCCCCTGTTAGGGGCATTTCTTTAATATATTTTGGACATTTAACCCTAAATACTGTGTGTTTTTGTGGTACTACAGGAATATCTTTAAGTAATTTTTTTGTCCAACACCCTGCAGCAGAAACGATGGTCTTAGCATTAACTTCAGAAATGTTTTTAATTTCTCCTTTAATAAATTCAGCTCCAAGCTCAATTGCTTTACTTTTTAAAGCGGTATGAAAAAGAAAAGGGTCAATCCAGCCTTCAGTTTGGTTATCGGTATAAGTTGCTGTTTCTATTCCCTCATTATTTATATAGGGAAATATATCTGATAATTCTGAACCTTTGATATTTTTTGTTCCTGCTTCACACTTTTTATGATTTTCTAATGCTCGGTATTGTTCTTCGGCATGTTCAGGTCCAAACATTAATAAATAACCATTTGTTACCATACTAGCAGTAGGGTTTGGATTTTTTTCAGTTTTTAATAATTGTGGGATTTGATTAATAAATTCTCTAGCAAATTTTCCTAATAGAATATTTTCTTTTTGGAAAAATTGTCTTCTAAACCCACCTAAAGATAATGGGAATGATGCAGTTTTGTATGTTGGGTCTCTCTCGATTACTTTAACTTTTCTGCCCTCTTTAGATAAAAAATAGGCTGTTGCTGCCCCAATAATTCCACCACCTATTACTACAACGTCATCCATATTAATTTATCATTATAAGATTAACATTGAGGAATAGTGCAAAGCTACACCAAAGTAAATAAGGAATCATTAAATAGGAACTAACTACATTGACACGATTAAATCTTAAAATGAGATTAATTATCAGTCCAATTAATAAAATTAATATAAATAAAGCTAAAACCATGTTGTGAAAAACAAAGAAAACTACACTCCAAGTTGTATTGAAAGATAGATGAATTAAATAAACATAAACAGTATTTTTATCCCGACTTTTTGAGTGCCAAAATAACCATATTGCAAGTGTCATCATCAAATACAATGTCGTCCACACTGGTCCAAAAACCCAATCTGGAGGATTAAATGCTGGTTTATTCAATAATGAATACCATGGCTCTTTATAATTAATTGTTGCGAAGCTTCCAATAGCTGAAGCTCCAAAAGTAACCAGAAGAAAAGATATAAAAGTTAAAAATTTATATTTAAACATGTTAGTAATATATACGATTAACTATGAATAAAAAAACAATATGGATCACAGGCGGTAGTACAGGTATCGGTAAGGCCCTAGCTATTAAATTTTCTAGCAAAGGATGGAATGTTGCAGTTTCTGCTAGGAGAGTAGAATTATTAAATGAACTTTGTGATCAATATGAGAATATTACAGCTTTTCCTTTAGATGTTACTCATAAAGAAAATTGTTTTGAGGTATTCAATGAAATTAAAAATAAATTTAATGATATCGATATTTGTTTTTTTTCAACAGGGACATGGAACCCTAAAAAAGAAAAAGATATTGATGTAGAACAAATGGAAGAGGTATTTAAAGTTAATTTTTTTGGGACTGTAAATACCATTAAAGCTGTTGAACAACACTTTAAAGACAGAAAAAATGGTGTTATTACTATAGTTTCCTCTATCGCTGGTTACAGGGGACTTCCTAATTCTACAGGCTATGGTCCATCTAAATCTGCATTAAATAATTTAGCTGAAAGCCTATATTTTGATTTTAAGAGATCTAACGTCCGTGTTTGTTTAGTATCACCTGGATTTATAAAAACTCCCATGACAGATAAAAATGATTTTAAAATGCCTTTTTTAAAGACACCAGAATATGCTGCAGATCAAATTTATGATGGTTTAGTTAATAAAAAATCTTTTGAAATTCATTTTCCAAAAGCACTTACAGTTACACTTAAAATTTTAAGTTTTCTGCCTAGCAAGTTATATTTTAATTTATTAGGTCGATTTACAAAATATCAAAAGAAATAATTAATCTTTAACAAATACTACAGTCAGCTCAGCAACTTTAAAACCAAATTTTGTCATTGTAGCTCTATTGATTGCAACGCGGTCATCTTGTTTAAAAATCCAATCATCAAATGTGATTTTTAATTCTCTTCCTTTTACCGGAACTAATAAAACATATTCAAATTTAAAGGCTGGACCATATGAATAACCTTTGGCTTTACCTACAACATCTCCTGCAGTTCCCTCATAATTATGCTCATCAATTTTATTTATTGTCCATTCTCTATCTTGGACTTCGCCATCATCCCAATTAAATTTTTCTTTTAAGACTAATTGTTTGCCATCCCATGTCCCATTTAAATCAGCATTAAACTGTCTAGTAACTTTACCTGATCTATTTTGTAAAACACCCCATGCCTTAACATTTCCACTTAAATATTCTTCAATTATCAATCTTGGTTCTTTATTTTTAAAATCTTCTGGTTTCATAGCGCTATTATTTGAACAACTTGTAATTAAGAAAGCACAAATTATCAATAAAATAGATTTAATTGTTTTTATATTTTGCATAAATGTCCTTTTATCAGTTATTTGTTTTGAAGTGAAAATTGAATTAGATCTATATTCTTTGATTTAAAGCCAGCTTCACAATAAGATAAATAAAATTCCCACATTCTCTTAAATTTTAAATCAAAACCTTGATTTTTAATTAACTCCCATTTTTTGATAAATTGATTCCTCCAAATTTCTAAAGTATCAGCATAGTGATCTGCATATGAGATATATGAGTTAATTGTCAGTCCATTATCTGAAACATATCTATTTATGCTGTTTTTATTGGGAAGAAATCCTCCAGGAAAGATATATTTTTGAATAAAATCTTGTTTATTTTTATATCTATCAAACAAATTGTCATCAATTGTTATTGCTTGAATAGCTGCTTTACCGCCTCCTGATAAATTATTTTTGATAGTTCTAAAATATCCATCAAGATAATTTTGCCCAACAGCTTCGATCATTTCTATTGAAGCAATAGAATTATATTTTCCTTGTAAATCTCTATAATCTTTTATCTCAATATTAACTTTTTCATTTAAACCACATTTGTGAATTCGCTCTTTGGCATATTCAAATTGTTTTTTTGAAATAGTAATGCAATCAAGTTTTACGTCATATTTTTTACCTATATACTCAGCAAAACCACCCCATCCACAACCAATTTCTAAAACTTTATCGCCATTATTCGGTTTAATAAGGTCAATTAATTTTTGATATTTATTGTTTTGTGCTTCAGATAAGTTTTTTGTATTTTTATTAAATATAGCACTTGAATACGTTAAAGTATCATCAAGCCATAGTGAAAAAAATTCGTTTCCTAAGTCATAGTGCTTAGCGATATTCTCCTTACTCCTACTCTTGGTGTTTTTAATGATTTTATTTTTAATATAATTAATTAAAGGAATATCAAGTAAACCTGAAAACCTGTGAATAATTTTTATATTTCTTGCGGTAAGCTCAATCAAATTTGAGAGATTGTCTGTTTCAAATTCACCTCTCATGTAAGATTCAGCAAAACCAATACTTCCACCACGTATTAAATTATAATTAAAATATGGTTTTTTAATAATTATATTAGCACTAAGTGGTTCTTCTTGGTTTCCAAATTTGAGAAGTTCTCCATCAAAGGTTTTAATCTCGAGATAACCATAGTCAATCTTACTCAAAAAATTAAAAACTAATTTATCTGATATTTTATTTAAAAACATTAATTCTCAACTGTTAAATTATTTTTAATATTAAATTTTTTTTTAACTAATCTTATTCCTTTTAACCATAATTTGAACGCTTCAAAATGTATCGCAGAAATAATTTTTAAAGTCATTAAAGGATGTTTTAGATAAGATCTAATTAATTGTGAACTATTTAGGTCATTTCTTACACCATCTTGAGAAGCAAACAAAATCTTTCCATCTTTATCATATTGATCAATAATTATGGATAATTTATCTCCTGGTTTTAATATTTTAAAAAAGTACTGACAGTCCATTTCGATAAATGGAGATACATGAAATTTCTTTGAGCAATTATTCTTTATTAAATTATTTTTATTATCCACCCTAAATACATAAGTATGTTGCTCTCCAAAAGTATTTTTTACTTCATATAAAATTGATACCAATTGTTCTTGATTGTCGTAAACAAAAAAAATACTAAGAGGATTAAATACATATCCTAATATTCTTGGGTAACACAAAAGTTTAATTTTAATATTTTCTGAATTAATATTATATTGTTTCAAGTTTTTTTTTACCCATTTAGTAAGTGATGAACCGTCTCTTTCTCCATGATCTTTTTCTTGAAAACTGATTAAATTAAAACGATTTAGAGAAAAAAATCTTATTTTATCACTTAACATCTCAAGTTCAGATAAATCTATCAACAATGAAAAAACTTTATATTTAAAGAAATGCTCTTTAGGTTTAAATCGTTTATGGATTACTGTTCCAGTATAGATACAAGAGTTAATCATTAAGGTTATTCAGCATTTCAATAGATGATTTTATTCCATCTTCATGAAATCCGTAACCAAAATAACTTCCACAAAAAAGTAGATCTTTTTGATTTTGTAATTTAGAAAGCTTGTGTTGCGTATCCAATGCTTTTTGATCATAATATGGATGAGTAAATCTAACTTTTTTAAGTATTTTTGACTTATCAATCTCAAAATATGGATTTAAGGTCAAAAAAATATCTTGTTCACACTTTAAATTTTGTAACAAATTTAACCAATAACTAATGGAGTTCTTTTCAACATTTTTATCGTCGATAGATGAATTCCAAGAACTCCAAGCTTTTTTGTTCTTAGGCATAGCTCTAACATCAGTATGAATATATGCGATATTTTCTTTATAGCTAAAATTAGATAGAATTTTTTTCTCGTCCTCTGTTGGATTATCAATTATTTCTAAAGCTTCATCTGCATGAGTTGCTATGACTACTTTGTCATAATCAAAAAACTCACTTTGCCCTCCATAGTATAAATCAATTCCTGAAGGCTTTCTTTTTAATTTTTTAACTTTATAATTTTTATAATGCTCACCACTAATATTTGATATAATGTAATTTACATAAGTTCTGCTTCTATTTGATACAGTATACCATTGAGGTCTGTTTTTTAATTTAAATAAACCATGATTTTGGAAAAATTTTAAAAAAAAACTTATAGGCATCTTACTTGCTTCCAATGGAGGCATTGACCAAATAGCTGAAACCATGGGAATTATATGGTAATCTATAAATGGTTTTGATAATTTATTTTTTTTAAGATATTCGCCTAAAGTTAACTTTTCCTCTGAGATACTTTCTTGATCACTTTTTTTATAAAATTTAATTATATCCAAGAACATTTTTAGAAATTTTAAATTAAACAAATTTAATCTATTAGAGAAAATACCACTTATCCCTTTTCCACAATATTCAAAATTGGTATTATCAACTGAAACTGAAAAAGACATATCGCTTTTTTCAATTTCAATATTATTTTCTTTAAAAAAATTTATTAAATTTGGGTATGTTTGAAAGTTAAATACAATAAAACCTATATCAACAGAGACTTTTTGTTCTCCAAAAGTAAGATCAATGGTATGTGAATGGCCCCCGAAACGGTCTTCTTTTTCAAAAAGATCTACATGATGTTTTTTGGATAAATAGTATGCAGCACTTAAACCAGAAATACCTGAGCCGACAACAGCAATTTTCATTAATTTTTATGCTGCATCTTCTTTAAACTCATCCATACTTGGACAAGTACAAAAAATATTTTTATCTCCATAAACATTGTCTACTCTTGCGACTGGAGGCCAAAATTTATTTGTTTTCAAGAATTTTGCAGGATACGCTGCTTGCTGTCTAGAATATTTGTGTTCCCATTCATCTGATGAAAGTTCAATATCAGTGTGAGGTGCATTTTTAATTGGATTATCTATTTTATCAAATTTACCAGATTTAATCATTTCTATTTCCGTTTTAATATTTATTAAAGTATCACAAAATCTATCTATTTCTGGTAAACTTTCACTCTCGGTAGGCTCTATCATCATTGTACCAGCAACTGGCCATGACATAGTTGGTGCATGGAACCCATAGTCTATTAATCTTTTTGCAATGTCTTCCTCGCTCACACCCGTTTCACTTTTAATTGATCTAATATCAATTATACATTCATGAGCAACATTCCCATTAGTACCTTTGTATAAAATTGGAAAATGGTTTTTTAATCTATGAGCTATATAATTGGCGTTTAAAATGGCAACCTCTGTTGCTAATTTCAAACCTTGAGATCCCATCATTTTTATATACATCCATGAAATAGATAAAATACTCGAACTACCCCAAGGTGCTGCAGAAACTGAGCCTATACCTGTTGCAGGACCACAATCTTTAACCACTGGATGATTGGGCAGATAAACTTGTAAGTGTCTTTTGCAAGCAATTGGACCCATACCCGGTCCTCCACCACCATGTGGAATACAGAAAGTTTTGTGTAAGTTTATATGACAAACATCTGGACCAAAATTTCCAGGTTTTGCAATACCAACGAGCGCATTTAGGTTTGCACCATCCATATAAACTTGACCACCATGTTTATGAATTAAATCACAGATATCTGATATTTTTTCTTCAAAAACACCATGTGTTGATGGATATGTAACCATCAAAGCTCCAAGATTTTCTGAATGTGTTTCTGTTTTTTTCTTTAAATCTTCAAAATCTACATTCCCTTCTTTATCACAATCAACTACTACAACTTTCATTCCAACCATTTGTGCACTTGCTGGATTTGTTCCATGTGCTGAGCTAGGTATTAAACATATATTTCTATTCTGATGACCTCTGTCTAAGTGATATTTTCGTATTACCATTAATCCCGCATATTCACCTTGAGCGCCTGCATTCGGCTGAAGCGAAACTCCAGAAAAACCAGTAATTGATCTTAGCCAATTTTTAAGATCAGTGAACAATTCTCTATAACCCTCCATCTGTTCAACAGGCACAAACGGATGAGGCTCAGCTAATTCTCTCCATGAAATAGGAATCATTTCCGCAGTAGCATTTAATTTCATAGTACATGAGCCTAGTGCAATCATGGTTCTGTTAAGAGCTATATCTTTATCTTCTAACTTTTTAAGATATCTAAGCATTTCTGTCTCTGAATGATATAAATTAAAAACAGGGTGTTCTAAATATTTAGAAGTTCTAATTAAATTTTTTGGTAAATTTACTAAATTTGCTACAGGATCTTCTTTTTTAATTGATTCTGCTGCATTAAAAATTTTTAGTAGTTGGTTTACTCTATAAACATTTTTTCTTTCATCGAAAGATACAGATAACATTTCTGAATTTACTTTTCTAATATTAACTTTTTGATTTAAAGCATTTTCAAAAATCTGATCAGTTTTATCTTTAGTGATAATAGTTACAGTATCAAAAAAATAATCTGAATATAATTCATATCCGGATTGTTTAATTTTATCAGCAAAATTTTTTGCTAATTGAGATACTCTTTCAGAAATTTTTTTAATTCCCTCTGGACCGTGGTAGATAGCATATGCTGCTGACACAATTGCTAATAAGGCTTGAGCTGTACAAATGTTGCTTGTAGCTTTATCTCTTCTTATGTGCTGCTCTCTAGTTTGTAATGATAATCTGTAGGCTTTATTTCCGTGCCTATCAACTGAAACTCCTACTAATCTTCCAGGTAAGGATCTTTTATATTCATCTTTTGTTGCAAAAAATGCTGCGTGAGGTCCTCCATAACCCATCGGAATTCCAAACCGTTGAGAACTCCCCACGGCTATATCAGCACCTAATTCTCTTGGTGTTTTCAACTTAGCAAGCGAAAGCAAATCGCATGCAAGTATGGCTTTACCATTCTTTTTATGGATTTTACTTATCGACTCACTTGGATCTTTAATATCACCTAAAGTTCCAGGATATTGTAAAATTCCACATACTACATCTTCTTTTAAATTATCTAAAACTTTATCTTCATTCCCAACAAGAACTTTGAGCCCCATAGGTTCTGCCCTAGTTTTTATCAGATCAATTGTTTGTGGATGACAGTTTTCTGATACAAATACTAGTTTGCAATCGCTTTTATTTAATCTGTAACTCAAACCTACGGCTTCAGCAGCAGCTGTACTTTCATCAAGTAAAGATGCATTAGCTATGTCCATACCAGTAAAATCGACGATCATCTGTTGGAAGTTCAGTAACATTTCTAACCTACCTTGAGCTACTTCAGGCTGATAAGGTGTGTATGAAGTATACCAACCAGGATTTTCTAATATATTTCTTAAAATAACATAAGGTGTGTAAGTTCCATAATAACCCATACCAATAAAATTAGAGTAAATCTGATTTTTTTTTGAAATCACTTTTAATTTTCTTAGCGCTTCATATTCTGAATTAGACTCGCCAATGTTAAGTTCCCCTTTAAACTGTATTTTTTCTGGAACAGTATTTTTTATAAGGGCATCTAAAGAACTATATTTAAGTTCAGTGAGCATTTTTTTTTGATCTTCCTCAGACGGACCGATATGCCTTCTCAAAAAATCTTTTTGTGAATTATGTAACATTAACTAGAACTCTCCTTTGCAAACTTATCATATTCCTCTTTATTCATTAAACTATCTAACTCAGAAATATCTTTCATTTTTAATTTAAAAAACCAAGCTGTACCCTCAGGATCCTCATTTATTTTTGCAGGATCATCAACAATAGCTTGGTTTATATCAACAACCTCTCCACTTACAGGTGTATAAACGTCACTTGCAGCTTTAGTAGATTCAACTACTCCAGCAGTTCCATCTTTTTCAACATTTGAGCCCTTCTCAGGTAATTCTGCAAATACTATATCACCTAGCATTTCAGTTGCATGTTGAGTTATACCAATTGTGGCTACATCTCCCTCTAAAGTAATCCACTCATGTTCTTTTGAAAATTTAACTTCACTCATTAATTCGCTCCTTTCACGTAACTTTTTTTATAAAACGGTAACTTACAAATATTTGCTGGATGTTTTTTACCTCTTACCTCTAATAAAATTTTAGTATCGATTTTAGAAAATTCTTTATCAACATATCCCATTGCTATTGGACCATTAATACTTGGACCAAATGTACCACTTGTAATTTCTCCAATTGGTAATTCAGTTTCATTAAAAATCTTAGTCTTTTCTCTAGCTATTAATCTGCCTTCAGGTTTAATTCCAACTCTTATTTGTTTTGCACCTTCTTTAATTTGATTAATTATTTTATCTGAGCCCACAAAACCTCCATTCGATAATCTTTCCTTTGATATTGCCCATTTAAGGTTTGCCTCTACTGGAGTTTTATTTAGGTCTAATTCATGACCATATAAGCATAATCCCGCCTCTAATCTCAAAGTATCTCTTGCTCCAAGACCAATTAGTTCTGCACCCTTCTTAATTAAGCTTTTTGTGAATTCTTCAGCTAAATCATTTAGAATGGATACTTCAAAACCATCCTCTCCTGTGTATCCTGATCTAGTAATAAATAACTTTTGACCATTATAATCAAACCAGTCACCAGTCATAAAAGTTAAATTTTTGACGCCATTTATGTTTTTATCTAAAATTTCTACTGCTTTTGGACCTTGTATTGCAACTAGCGCTCTATTATTACTTAGTTCCATTTTATATTTTTTAGACAATATATTGCTTAAAATTTCAAAATCTTTTTCTTTGCATGCAGCATTTAAAATAATTAAGTATCCATCTTCCAGTTTGGTAATTATAAGATCATCATAAATACCTGCCTCTTCATTCATAAGAAAACTATACTTAGAGCAATTTTGTTGAAGATTTTTTAAATCTAAAGGAAAAATTTTTTCAAGATCGGATGTTAAATTTTCTTTTCCATAAATAAATAATTGACCCATATGTGAAACATCAAAAATACCAGCATGCGATCTTGTGAATTTATGCTCCTCAATAACACCCTTACTGTATTGAATTGGCATCTCATAACCAGCAAATTCAACAAACTTAGCTTGGCTATCTTGATGTAATTTATTTAAAGATGTTTTTTTAATTTCCATATTAACTCTATCGTACCCATCTGTATATTTGCCTGAGAGTTTTACTCCTTCGGCGAGAATCTAATCTCTTTCCAGAGTTAATATGTTACGGTCCTTTTACCTGAGAGTTTCCTGGGTGGTTGCTCCTTCGGTGTCACATTAAATTGTGATCTCTCCCGTTAAGAAATATTCTATCATATATCATCCAATGTCAATATTTTAGGCAGTTTTTTTTTCTAAGGAATAAAGGTTGTAAAATTGAAGTAATACTGCAAAAATTACAATTGCACCTCCAATAATCACTATAAATGGTGGCTGTTCATTAATAAAAATCCATGCCCAAAGTGGACCAAGAACTGCCTCTGTCAACATTATGATTCCAACCATAGCGGATGGTGTTCTTTGAGCACCAATTGTAATTAAAATAAATCCAAATCCTAATTGCATAAAACCTGCCAGGAAACCTAAAAAAATATCATGTGCTGAAATTAAAATTTTTCCAGACATTAAAAACCCAATGGTTAGAGCAAAAACCCCAGCAATAAATTGTGCAGGCACCATATCTACATTAGGATATTTTCTTACAACTAAAATTAAAACCGCAAACGAAATCGGCATTATGAATGCAGCAATATTTCCTGTCATTTGACCAGGAGATAAAGAGTTTCCTACCATCAAAAGGATACCAGAAATTGCTAATATTATAGAAGTAAGTGTGATGGCTGAAATTTTTTCCTTTAAAAAAAAATATCCAAAAATTGCTAAAAAGATTGTTTGAGTTTGAATTATAAAATTAGCATTTGCAACAGTAGTGTTATACATCGCAAAAACGTAACCACAAAAACCAAACGATAAAACAAAACCTCCAATAAATCCTGGAAAACCTAAATTATAAAATGAACGAAATACTTGTTTTTTGTAAGTTATGGTTAAGTAAAGACTAATTATAATTAGAAAAAAAATGGTTCTCCAAAATAAAATCTGCCAAAGAGTTGCTCCCTCAAAAGATTTTACTATTAATCCCCCAAAACTTAAACTACAAGCACCAAGGAATACTAATAAGGGACCTGGTAATTTTCTAATAATATTCATTAAATTTGACTGAGTAGATTGTCCGTATCCATCTCATACAACTTAAACAATGTTTCTGCATCAGTTAATTGTATTTCTGTAAATTTAATTTTTGATCCTGGTGTTATTTGAACTAATCGGTCATAATCTACACTTGCAACTACTCCGATTTTTGGATAGCCCCCAATTGTACCATGATCTGATAACATTATAATTGGATTTCCGTCTGGTGGAACTTGAATTACACCTTTAATTAATCCTTCGGACTTTATATTTGTATTTACAATATTATCTATTTTATTTCCTTGAAGTCTCATTCCCATTCTATCAGACAGTTTTGAAACCATAAATTTTTTTTCAAAAAAATTTTTTATTCCTTCGTCTGAAAAATAATTAAAATTTGTACCTTTAATAACTCTAATATTCTCAACTTTTGAATTGATATAATCTATTTTTTTTTTGTCTTTATTAGAATTTATATTTAAAAGTTTAATAGTCTGATTGCTTTCTAATTTATTTCCATTATTAGAACCTATTTTAGCCTTAGTATTAATTGAACAACTTTTCCATTGATATTTTATATCTATTTTCCCGCCAATAGCTAAATATCCATATATTGATTTGTTAGTTGAGATAATATCTATCTCATCTCCACTTTCTATTTGATAGCTCTCATAACAATTTCCAGTGTTTTCTAGGCCATTTTTTATAATTTTAAACATTACATCACCAGTAATAGCAATACTGATTTTATCTCCTTTATATTTAAGATGGGGACCTTGATAAGCAAACTCTAAAACAGGTGCATTTAAGTTGTTGTTAACTAATTTATTTGCAATAAGAAAATTTCTATTGTCCATAGCTCCACTGTATGGAACCCCGATGTGATACAAATTTTCTCTTCCTTTATCTTGATAGGTTGTATTTATTCCAGATCTTATTAACTCAAAATAAGAATTAATCATGGTAGTTTTTATATTCACTAGAAGTTATTTCTTTAAAAATGACTGTATCTCCTGGATTAATTAAGTTTGGTTCATTTTCATTAAAACTATCGAAAACATTCAAAGGAGTGTTACCAATAATATTCCAACCACCAGGACTTTCAAATGTATAAATATTTGTAAATTGTTCAGTTAATCCAATTGATCCCTTGGGAACTTTTACTCGTGGGGTTTCTAACCTATTAGCTCTCATATTTTCATCTAGATCCCCTAAGAAAGGCATACCAGCTATAAATCCTGTCATGTAACAAAAGTATTTTTTATTAAAAAATTTTTCTAGAATTTGTTCTCTATTTAAATTCAATTTTTTTTCTAATCTTTCAATATCTAAAGAAAAAGAGTTTTCACAGCAAACTGGTATTTGTATTTCTTTATTAATAATTTTATTTTCATAATCGATATTTAATATTTCGATTTCTTTTTTTATTTTTTTAAAATTTGTGATTGATAAATTAAAAGAAATTATAAGTTTGTTGTATGAAGGAGTAACATTAGTAACACCTTCGATATTACTTTTTCTAACAGAGTTAAAATATTTTATTACTTTAGAATTAATTTCCTTGTTTACTTCTTGTCCAAAATCACAGTATAAAGCTGAGTCACCTAAATTTATAATTTTATTAATCATATTACTCTATATAATCAATGGTTGATTATGCATAAATAACTAAATGCTATAATTTTTTTCTATCCAATTACTAATAAAGGTAGAAATTTCTTTGCTATTTTTTTCATGCATCATCATATGACCATTGCCCTTTATGTCATGGTCTTCCAGTCTAATAAATTCGTGCTTAACACCTGCTTGTTTTAAAAAGTTACTAGTTCCATGATCGTATGGTGCGTGATATGAGGACTGTCCTGTAAGAATAAGAATATTTGTTTTAGACAAATTTTTCAATTTTCTTGCAGGTTCTTTTTGTAAAAAACACTGAACCAAATCGTCCTTTGTATTGTTTTTATCTAGCTCAGGAATTAATTTTTCATCTTTTTTTAGAGGGGGGTCATATGTCAATGGTGAATAGGTGATGCCATTAATTCGGTCTAGTTCAGAACTGGTTTGATACCAATCTTTATCATACTCATTTTTTTTGAATGTTTGCTTATCCAAATGACTATGCCGAACACCTCCGAAAGAAACATTAAAAAAAGGAGGTCCATTTGGTTCTACAGCTATACAACATCTTACTTTGTCCGGTCTTAAATCAGCAGCAAGCCAACAAAAAGGTCCTCCTTGACTATGACCTAAAACTGCAGTGTGACCAATCAAATCAACCAATTCGGACAGTGCTTTTTTTGACATCTCTTCTATAAAGATTCTATCTGACATCGTATTTACTTGTGAGGCCATGTATTGTTCAAAAATTTTGTCTCCTCTTAATCCAGTTCCAGGCCACTGAGTATGTGTTTTTGATTGTGGCCAATTTCCTTTTTTTGACATACCAGTAAATCTTCTTTCAGCATCATCTATATTTGTTTCCCTATCTATATATTTACCATATAATTTATCTGAATAACCTGATCGTGCTCTACCTGGTTGATCTACAACATAAACTGTATATCCAAATGATAAAAAATCATGCATCCACCCACGTCTACCGTCCGCCGTTGTAATAAAACCTGTTCCACTTTGTCCACCGCCATGAATTAAAATAATATTTTTATTATTAGTTTTAACAGGTTCAAATTGCTCTACATACATCTGTCCTCTTGTGACCTTTTTTCCATCGGCTAAAAAACTCTCTCCTCCAAGGAAAAAAATTTTATGTTCTTTTAGATTAATTACTGAATTAGTTTCCATTTTAATGAGTAAATTAAATTACATTATTATTTTTATTATTAATATTTAAATTATTTTTTTTTCTTCATTATTTTTAAAATAAATGGAATAGAAAATATTATGAAAAAAATTCTTAAAAAGTGGTGATAACTTACAAAAAGTGGATCTATATTGTATGCAACACTTATAACAACCATTTCATGTAAGCCACCTGGTGCAAAACTTAAAAAAGCAGACATAAAATCAAAGCCAAAGAATACTTTTAGCAAATATGCAAAGAAAGCTGCTATTGCTAATAAAATTGCTGACATAATTGCTCCATGAAATGAGTAAAATAAAATTTCTTTTGGAGCTAATCCGCTTAATCTACAGCCAATTGCAGATCCTAAAAATACAAAAGCAACATTTATAAACACATCTGGAAACTTTGCTGTAGTAAACTCAAATGTATAAAAGAAACCTGCAACAATCATTGCTGCAAGAATTGGTGCTGATGGAATTCTGAACTTTTCTAAAACCTTTGTACCTATTAGAGACACTATAATTAAAAATATTAATTCAGCAAAGTATCTTAAATCAAATGTTGGAGTATTACCGAAGGAATCAATTTCTTGGTATCCAATCTGAGTAACAAAAATAAAGGGTAAAAATAAGACAATAAATAAAACTCTAGTAGCTTGCGGAATTACAACTTGTCCGCTTTTTTTTTTATCTGTCGTGATATCATTAATTGCTCCAGCTATAACTACAAATGCTCCAGGTAGAGCTGCCAAAACAGAGACTAACTTGTCAAATTTACATATCTTATAAAAATAAAAAGATGCTGCGATAGTTCCTGCTATTGTGCATAAAATCATTGCTATTGAAGAGTAAATCCACAAGTGGATTTTATAAAGTAAAGTTATATTGAAGGAACCTGCAAGAATTACACCTATAATTAAAAGGACGGGTAAAAAAATTTTTTTATCAAAAGTAACTTTGTAACTACTAAAAGAAACAAACAGGTTTAGTAATAGCGCCCCTAACAGCCAAGGTAATGGTAAATTGATTAACGTACCAATATATCCACCAATTATGCCAATAATAATACTTTTTAAACTACGTCTAAAGGCTAAATAATATTCTTTCATTTTCAGTTATTCTCAATTGATAGATACTTTTTAAAATTTAACAAAGTCAAAGTATCCAATGCTTTGTTTTTAAATTTAGGGTTTTTATTATTTTTAATTAATTTTAAAGTTGCATTAACCGAATCAATATAACTATTCAAGAGTTGTTGCGAATAAAGAATGAACTTGAAATCACTTTTCTTAATATCTGATATATTAAATTTGATATCTTGAGTAATATTAATTATTAATGGAATTCTTTTTAAATTTTGTTTAATTAATTTTATTTCTCTAAGAGTATTAATTCCAGTTATAAATACGGCATTTGCACCTAATTTTTTAAACATTTTAGCTCTTTTGATAGACTCTTTGATAGAGCCCACACTTAAAGCATCAGTTCTAGCAAATATCAAAATATTATTATTTTCTTTTGAAGCTTTGATTGCTGTTTTAATTCTTTTTTCAGATTTCTTTAAATCTAACAATTTTACTTTTTTAGTAAGTGCGCATCTTTTTGGAAAAATTTGATCTTCTAAAATAACAGCGGATGCACCCACCTGCTCCAAATCTTTAACAGTTTTGTATACATTGGCTAAACCACCAAATCCTGTATCTGCATCAACAATTATTGGATTCTTTGTCTGATTGCATATTGATTTTGTTGCGTCTACCAATTCTTTCTGGCTAATAATACTTGCATCAGGATAACCAAGACTAGCTGCGGAAAGAGCAAAACCACCAATGAAAGAAACTTTAAAACCTTTTTTTTCAATTAATTTAGCTGTCAAAGGATCATGACATGATGGAACCTTATATGAATTTTTATCATTTAAAAATTCTTTAAGTTTTGAGGTTTTTTTATTCAATTGAGTTATATTAGTACTTTAATTTGGTCTTTATATTTTAATAAGATTTTATAGAAATTTGATACTGCTTTACTAGTAAAAAATTGTTTCCAGCCTGATATACTTAAAGTACCTCTAAAATTATTTTGATTGTCAAAAATTGGGATTGCCACACTAGCTATATTATCCAATCTTTCACCTGTAGTATAAATGTATCCTTTTTTTTCAATAGCATTTTTTAAATCGTCATTTCCACCAGTAAATGCACTTAAAACTTTTCCGGTTGCTGATTTTAATTCAAACGTTGTACCTTCAACTACATAATGATTTAATTCAGATTTAGAATTTACTCTATATAAACAAACTTTTTTTGTACCAGCCTTAACCCAATAGCCTGCTGATTGACCGGTTACTGCACAAATTTTACCTAAAATTTCTCTAATTTCTTCACCAGATCTAAAATTTGAATTGTATATTGATCCTAATTTCCAACTACCTGGACCAAGACGGTAACTTCCGTTAATTTCATTTTTAATTAAAAAATTATATTTAATTAATGAATTACAAATTCTTAATATTGTAGATTTATTAAGTTTGGTAATAGTTGTTAAATCTTTTAGAGAAATACTTTTATTTGCATCATCAAAAGAATTTAATATTTGAAAAGTTTTATCTATAACTTTTATATTGCTCATAAGTTTTACAATGTGAAACAAGATTTTATAATATAAAATTTGTTGACAATCTATAAGTTTTTTGTTGAAACTACTGTCTTACAGTAAAGGAAATCAATTATGGGAAAAGCTTACACACCAAATATTCAGTCTGACAAAGGAAAAAATTTAACAAAATACGTAGCTCAATTTGTTAAGAAGAATAAGTTTAATTCAATTCCAAAAAACGTTGTTGAGTTAGCAAAAAAACATATTCTAGATGGTTTTGGTTTAGCTTTATCTGGTTCTGTAGCAAGAACTGGTGATTATTTATTTAAACATATAAAACAAAACTCTGCAAAAGGTAGAGCAACAGTAATTGGCTCTAAAATGAAAGTAACTTCTAGATTTGCTGCCTTAGCAAATGGAACAGGTATACATTCTGATGACTACGATGATACTCAATTAGCAGTACAAAAAGATAGAGTTTATGGATTATTGACACACCCAACCGCCCCATGCCTACCAAGCGCATATGCGGAGGGAGAGTTAAAAAAAATTAGTGGGAAAGATTTTTTAAATGCTTATTTAATAGGTGTTGACGTAGAATGTAAGGTTTCTGAAGCAATGTCTCCAAGACATTATCAACATGGTTTTCATTCAACATCTACATGTGGAACTTTAGCCTCAGCTGCAGCTGCAGCAAAAATCCGTGGTTATAATGTTTCTCAAATTCAACAATCTTTAGCAGTTGCTGCAACTTTAAGCGCAGGGTTAAGAGAAAATTTTGGTACAATGACTAAACCTTTACATGCCGGGAGAGCAGCTGAAAGTGGAGTTGTTGCTTGTGATCTTGTGGGCCTAGGTTGGACTGCTACAGATAAAATTTTAGAGTCACCTAGAGGATTTTTTCAAGCTCATGGAGGAGGTTATAATTTAAAATCTATTAAAGGTCAGCTTGGAAGACCATGGACTTTTTCAAAACCTGGTGTTTCAATTAAACCTCATCCCTGTGGTTCGTTAACCCATCCTGGGATGACAAAAATGTTAGAATTAATTTTAAAACACGATATAAAACCTCAAGATGTAATTAAAGTTGATGTTGGAACTAACCACAATATGCAGAATGCATTAATTCATCATAGACCTACTAATGAGTTTCAAGCTAAATTTAGTATGGAATATTCTATGGCAATTTTGCTAGTTCAGAGAAGAGCATATATTCCAGAATATCAGGATAAAAGAATTAACAAACCAGATGTTCAAAACATGCTTAGAAAAATAAACTTTTATAAAAATAAAATAGCCGAAGCAGCTGGTTACGACAAGATGACTACAATTATTGATATTTACCTTAAAAATGGCAAAAAAATTTCAGGTAGAGGAGATTTTGGTAAAGGAAGTCCAATGATACCTATGACATACGATGAAGTAGCAGATAAATTTATGGGTTGTTGTGAATTTGCAAAATGGCCAACAAAGAAGGCAAAAGCAATTATTCAAGCTGTTAGTAAATTAGAAAAAATGAGAGATATTTCTAAATTAAGTAGACTTTTATCCAAATAAAATCCCGTTTTTATGTTAGCGATTAATTAGATCGCTAACACATTTCATATTATTAATTATATTTCAAATAAAGTTAGTAGTTTTATATTGTGAAATAAAATTTATCTTTTTTTTTTTTTAAAAGAATATAAATAAAAATTGTGAATAATTATGATGTAATTGTTGTGGGAGCAGGTAACGCCGCATTGTCTGCTGCTCTCTCTGCAAAAGATAATGGCGCAGAAAAAGTTTTAGTATTGGAAAAAGCTTCCTCTAAAGAAAAAGGTGGAAACAGCAGATATACAAACGGTGCTTATAGGTTTGCTTACAATGACTTTTCAGATTTAAAAAAAGTAATACCAAATTTAAAAAATTCTAACAGTATAGATTATGGAAAATATAGTGTCGCTGATTTTTTAAGAGACATGAATAAAGTTACAGACGGAAAAACAGATAAAAAATTATCTAAAATCCTAACATCAAAAAGTTTTGAAACAATTCATTGGTTAAGTAAAAAAGGTTTAAAATTTACACCCATTAAAGGAAGACAATCTTTTAAAGTCAATGGAGTGATGAGATATTGGGGAGGCTTGACTTTAGAGGTAAATGGTCAAGGTGAAAAACTTATAGACTCCATGCTTAAGATTATAAAAAAAAATAAAATTGAAATTCTTTACGATACAGCTGCAACTGATTTAATTTATGAAGATAATATTATTAAAGGCGTTGAAGTTATAAGTAAAAATAAACCAAAAACAATTACTGCAAAATCTGTAGTTTTAGCTTGCGGAGGTTTTGAATCCAGTCCTGAAATGCGAACAAGATATCTTGGTCCAGGATGGGAAATGGCAAAAGTTAGAGGAACAAAACATAACACTGGTGATGGATTAAGTATGGCATTAAAAATAGGTGCCTCACCCTATGGAAATTGGTCTGGTTGCCATGCGGTATTTCACGATATGAATGGTCCTGAGTTTAGTGATTTAAAGATAAGTAATAAATATCGAAAAATTAGTTATCCGTGGGGAATTGTTTTAAATGCTGATGGAGAAAGATTTGTTGACGAAGGAGAGGATTTTAGAAATTTTACTTATGCAAAATTTGGAAAAGAAGTCATAAAACAACCAAATCAAATCGGATGGCAAATTTTTGATCAAAAAGTAAGACATATGCTTTATCCAGAGTATGATGTTAAGTCTGCCACGATGGTTAAAGCTAATTCTATTAAAGACTTACTTAAAAAAATATCAAGTATAAATTCGCAGAAAGCTCTCAAAACTATAAATGATTTTAATAAAGCTGTTAAAGAAGAAGTTAAATATGATCCAACAATTAAAGATGGAAGATGTACAGAGGGCTTAGCTCTTAACAAAAGTAATTGGGCAAATAAAATAGATAAAGCTCCTTTTTATGCTTATGGAGTTACATGTGGAATAACTTTCACCTTTGGTGGATTAAGAGTAAATCAGAAATGCCAAGTGTTAAATAAAGTCATGAAACCTATCAAAGGTCTTTTTGCTGCTGGAGAAATGGTAGGCGGTATTTTTTATTTTAACTATCCAGGTGGTAGTGGTTTAACTTCAGGTGCAGTCTTTGGTAAGATAGCAGGCAAATACTCTGCTAAACTTTAAATGGACTTTTTACATCATATTTCACAGATAATTTCTCTAGTTCTTTAATGGTTTCTTCAGAGAGCAAAATTCCTTTTTTTGAGTTTACATTTTGATTATCAAATTCAGGCTCTCCTGGATGAAGGATTTTTTTAAAACCTTTTGCTTTTTTAAGTTTTTTTACCTCTTTAATGCCAAATTCAATTTTTTTTATAAAGTTCGTGTGTGATTGAAATAGATCAGTTCTAAGACAAATCATCAAATGACCTACATTTGAAGCTCCAGAAAAATCATTAATTGCATTTTTAACTTTACCACTATGATTTGCACCCGTAAAAATACCAGCTACTATATCCATCATCCATGATAATCCAGCACCTTTCATTCCTCCAAAAGGTAACATAATTCCTTCAAAAGCTTTTGCCCCATCATTCGTAGGTTTTCCAAATTTATCCAATGCATACCCAAAAGGAATTTTAATATTATTTTGAGCAGCAAATTTTAACTTTCCTCTCGCAACAGAAGAAGATGCCATATCAAGTATAAAAGGTTTGTTAATTTTTTTTGTAGGACATCCAAATGCAAAAGGACTTGTACCAAAAAAAGGTGCCATCGCTCCATGAGGTGGCAAGGCTTTTGATGCGTTAGTAAATACCCAAGCAATACATTTATTTTGTGCAGCAATTTCTAAATAATTTGCAGCCATTCCAAAATGGTTACTTTCACTTATTCCTACCAAACCAATCCCAGTTTTTTTTGCTAGAGAAACACATTTCTTTATTCCTTCATTGGCGGCTATATAACCCAGGCCATTGTCACCTGACAAATGAAAAATATTATTAGTTATTTTTTTAAATTTCAGTATTGGATTAATTTTAGCTGATTTTTTTTCAATCCTTTTTATATAAATTGGCAATCTAACAATCCCGTGAGACCAAACACCTCTTTCATCTGCTCTGACTATTAAATTTGCAACTGTTTTTGAATTTATGTTATTTAAGCCAACTTTCTTTAAAACTTTAAATGCAAACTTGATTAAATCTGTTTTTTTATATCTTTTTTTAATATTCATATTTTTAACTGTTATAACCTGATGTTTTAAAATATAGAAAATACTTTATATAATCTTTTAAAGTATTAAATTAAATAAAAACCATGATTTCTAAAAGTTTCAAAAAAATAACTATTAATAATAAAGAATATGATTTTGCAGATATCAGCAATATTAAGGATATAGAAAAAATACCTTATACTTACAGAATTTTGATAGAAAATATAATTAGGCAGAATCTTTTGGGTCGTAATGATAATGCTGAAGCTCAAATACAATCAATTTTAGAAAAGCGATTAGGTCAAGCGATTAATTTTGCTCCGAATAGAATTTTAAGTCACGACATTTTGGGTAAAGTTATGTTGGTAGATTTTATTGCTTATAGAGAAGCTCTCCAAAAAAAAGGAATTGATTCAAAAGATATTCAACCAGATGTGCCTGTAGACCTGGTTATTGATCATTCTTTGCAGGTTGATTATTTTGGAAGTGATAAAGCTGAAATTGAAAACTTAAAAAAAGAGTATGAAAGAAATTCTGAGAGATTTTCTTTTTTAAGATGGTGTTCAAAATTTTTGGATAAAGTTAATGTAATTCCACCAGGGGTTGGTATTTGTCATCAGGTAAATATTGAATATTTATCTAAAGTCGTATGGAGAGAAAAAAAGAAAGATCTAAATCTCATTCATCCTGATACTTGCATAGGAACTGATAGTCATACTCCGATGGTAAATGCTATAGGTGTTTTAGGTTGGGGTGTTGGTGGAGTTGAGGCTGAAATTTCTATGCTTGGAAAAACAATACCCATGACTGTGCCTGAAATAGTTGGGGTAAATTTAAAGAACCAACTTAAGGAAGGAATAACTTCAACAGACTTAGTTTTATATATTACAAAATTATTAAGAAAAAATAAGGTTGTTGGAAGCTTTATTGAATTTTGTGGAGAAGGAGTTGAAAGTCTTACTGTTGGGGATAGAGCAACTATTTCAAATATGGCACCAGAGTATGGGGCAACTGCAGTCTTATTTCCTGTGGATAAATCAACTTTAGATTATTTGCGTATGACAGGGAGAAAAGATGAAGAAATTAAAGTTGTTGAAGAATATTCTAAACATCAAAAACTATGGCGAAGATCTGATGTTACTCCAAACTATAACAGAGTTTTAAATCTTGATTTATCATCAATAGAACCTTGTGTTTCAGGACCAAAAAATCCTGAGGATAAAATTAATTTAAATAATTTTTCAAATGAAATTAATTCTCATTCAAACATGCTTTACAGTCAAGATTTACGAAGGGATGAATTTGAAGTACCTAATCTTGGTTACAAAGTAAAAGATGCAGACATAATGATTGCAGCAATAACAAGCTGTACAAACACTGCAAATCCAAAAAATGTTATTGCAGCAGGTTTAATTGCAAAAAAATTAGTTGAGCTAGGTTTTAAAAAAAATAATAAAGTAAAAACATCTTTTGCACCTGGTAGCAAAGTTACAGCAGAGATTTTAAGTAGATCTGGTTTACAAAAATATTTAGATCAATTAGGTTTTAATGTAGTTGGTTTTGGATGTACAACTTGTAACGGTAGCTCAGGACCTTTAGACGAAAACTTGGCAAATACTATAGAAAAAGAAAAAATTTTTTCAGTTGCAGTGCTTTCAGGAAATAGAAATTTCCAAGGAAGAATACATCCCAATATAAGAGCTTCATACTTGGCATCTCCTGCATTGGTAGTGTTATTTTCTATAACAGGTAATGTCAAAATTAATCTTTTAAGTGACAGTTTAGGAAAAAGTACTAATGATCAAAATATTTTTTTAAAGGATGTGTGGCCCTCAAATATAGAGGTAGATAAAATTGTTAATGAGTTTTACAAAGCAGAAACTTTTAGAGAAAAGTATGATCAAGTGTATCAGGGAGGGAGTTTATGGGAAAATTTAAATGTTTCAAATTCCCAAGATTATGACTGGCCTGATAGTACTTATATAAAAAAACCTCCATACTTAAAACATGCAGAAGATAATCAAACTAAAGATATTGAACTAGCCCGACCACTAGTATTACTTGGTGACTCTGTCACTACAGATCATATTTCTCCCTCTAGTGTTATAACAAAAGGAACGGCGGCTTGGGATTACTTAACAAAACTTGGATTAGACTCTAAAGATTTTAATAATTACTTAACTCGAAGAGCCAATCATGAAATTGTAGAAAGATCTACCTTTGCTAGTTTAAGATTAAGAAATTTAATGGTACCCAATCAGGAAGGAAGTCTTACAATTAAATATCCGGAAAATAAAGTAATGAGAATTTATGAAGCTGCAGTTCAATATAAAAAAGAGAAAAAAGAAATTATAGTTATAGCTGGCGAAAATTATGGATGTGGATCGTCAAGAGATGTAGCAGCTAAAGGACCATTATTAATTGGTGTGAGAGCAATAGTTGCAAAAGGATTTGAAAGAATTCATAGATCAAATTTAATTGGAATGGGATTGCTCCCTTTAGAATTTGAAAATGGACAAGGTATCAATGAGCTAAATATTGAAAGTTCAGATCAGTTTAGCTTATTAGGGTTAAATGATATTACAAATGAAAATAAAAAAGTGCTCATGAAAATACATAAACAAACAGGTGATATAATTGAAGTTACACTTAATGCTAGATTAGATGTTCCAGAAGAGTTAAATTTTTGGAAAAATGGTGGGATTTTACCTACAGCTTATAAGGAGGCTTAAGATTAATGACACAAAGATGGATCAAGGCTACATATTATCGAGGTGGAACAAGTAAAGGTGTTTTCTTTCAAAAGAAAGATTTACCTACCTCTAATCAAAAGGAGTTAAATGATTTGTTTTTGAAAGTTATTGGAAGTCCAGACTCTAATAAAAGACAGTTAAATGGGATGGGTGGTGGAGTATCATCAGTTTCTAAGTGTGTAATTATAAGTCCATCAGATCGAGATGATGCTGATGTTGATTATAACTTCATTCAAATTGCTATAGATAAACCTATTGCAGAATGGAATAACAATTGTGGTAATTTATCAGGTGCGGTTGGACCCTATGCAATTCAAGAAGGTATAATTAAACCAAAAGAAGGTGAAAATAAAATAAGAATTTACCAAGTTAATACTGACAAAATCATACATTCAACTTTTAATGTTAAAGATGGAAAACCATCAATTGAAGGTGACTATTCAATTGCGGGAGTTCATGGGACTGGATCCAAAGTTAGATTAGATTATCTAGAACCTGGAGGATCTGGAACAGGAAAACTTCTTCCTACAGGAAATGTAATTGATGAAATAGAAATTAAAGATTTTGGTAAAATTAACGTAAGTATTATTGACGCTGCAACACCTCTTGTATATTTGCTTGCAGAAGATATTGGTTTAAAAGGTACAGAAACACCAGATGAACTTGATGCAGAAGTTGATAAAATGAATTTAATACAAAAAATAAGACGTAAATCTGCACATATTATTGGTTTATCAAAATCAGAAGATGATGCACCAATGAATACACCTAGAATTGGAATTGTAACTTCTGCAAAAGATTATGTTAGTTTGGATGGAACTAAAATTAATTCTAATGATCAAGATATTACAACTAGAATGTTTTCAATGGAAAAAACTCATAAAGCTATAATGGGTACTGCTGGAGTAAATATTGGTGTTGCTGCTGCAATTGACGGTACTATCCCAAATAATGTGAAAAGAAAAGACTCTGACCCAATGGAACTACGTGCAGGAAATCCATCAGGAATAATGACAGCGGGAGCTGTGATAGAGAGTAAAGATGGAAAGCCATTTGCAAAATCTGCAATTTTTTACAGAACATTTAGACCACTGATGCGTGGAGAAGTTTTAGTTTAAGAAATTCTTAAATCTCCACTTATTTGAGTTCTGTGCATAACTCTTCTGGTATTTGGGTCAAAAGAGTCTCTTTTATGTAAGACAAAAAGATTTTTCCACATCAGCACTTCGTTATTTTGCCATCTATGAGTAAAAGTATATTTTTCTTGAGTGGCATGTGACCATAATTCATTTAGTAACTTCTCACTTTCATCAATAGTCATTCCAACTATATAGGCATGTGGTCTCCTGCCAAGAAAAAGTGATTTTTTTTGGGTATTGGGATCTTTAAAAATAATTGGATGTTTTGCTCCTGGCGTTAGAGATGGATCAGCATTTTCTTCGTATCCTTTTCTTAATTGTCCTGCACTATTATGTGATGCATCATGAATTAAAATTTTACCATCAATTTTTTTTATCAAACCATCTGGCATATCATCATAAGCAGCAATCATATTAGAAAAGTGTGTATCACCTTGATTTTTTGGAACTTCTAAAGAATACAAAATGGCACCTTTTGGTGGGAT
>CACKYY010000012.1 GCA_902604525.1 uncultured Pelagibacteraceae bacterium
TTTTAACTACTTTAACTCTTGTCGAGTTACCAATAATTTCATCTTTATCTTTAATGGCACCAATTCTTCTAATGTCCATTCTTACTGATGAATAAAATTTAAGTGCATTTCCGCCTGATGTTGTTTCAGGACTTCCAAACATAACTCCAATTTTCATTCTGATTTGGTTAATGAAAATCATCATTGTATTTGTGTTAGAAATTGAACCAGTTAATTTTCTTAAAGCCTGACTCATTAATCTTGACTGAAGACCGACATGATGATCTCCCATCTCTCCTTCGATTTCAGCTTTTGGAGTTAAAGCTGCAACAGAGTCGATAACAATTACTGAAATAGAGCCTGATTTTACTAGTGTATCAGCAATTTCTAAAGCTTGCTCACCAGCATCAGGTTGTGAAATTAAAAGTTCTTCTGTATTTACACCTAATTTTTTTGCATAAACTGGATCTAAAGCATGCTCTGCATCAACAAATGCACAAATACCTCCAGCTTTTTGAGCTTCAGCAACAACTTGTAAAGCCAATGTTGTTTTTCCAGATGACTCTGGTCCATAAACTTCAACAATTCTTCCTTTAGGCAATCCGCCTATTCCTAATGCTAAATCTAAACTTAGAGATCCTGTAGATATTGACTCAATATCCATAGCTCTTTTTTCGCCAAGCTTCATTACTGAACCTTTTCCAAAATTATCTGTAATTTGAGCTATCGCAGCATCTAATGCTTTGTTTTTCTCTTTGTTGTCCGCCTCTTGATCTTTAGTAGATTTAACTACTTTTAGGTTATTTTTAGTCATATTTTGCCTCTTTTATTAAATTTTTTTAACACTCGAATCATGATATTAAATGTACACATTTTGTTCTCATTGGCAATATATTTATTTTGTATCTCAAAAAGTTAAATAATTACTTAAGATTTAGATATTGGCTATTTAGAAGTCCTACTGCTTTAAGGAGATTATATTGGGCCATAAGGTAGTTTTTCTCAGAATTTGCCAAAGATATTTGAGCAGAAAGCAATAATGCATTTGATTGAATGACATCAAGAGTATTTCTCGATCCTCTTTCATACTCTGCTGCAATTCCCTCATACGCTATTTGAGATGATTTAACCTGAATTTTTACAGAACTTAGGAAACTTTCTGAAGATTGCAAACTTGACCAGGCACTAGCAACATCAGTTTCATTAGTTCTAACAGCATCATCTAACAATAATCTTTTTCGTGTGGTTAAATTCGAATTTTTATTAATTGTCGATCTTTTTTTTCCACCAGAATAAAAAGGCCAACTTAAAGTTGCTTTTAATGTATCTTTTTCCCTTTCATCAATAGTTGATGTGAGATCATCTGAATAAGATCTCTCTAAAGATAAAGAAGCTGTAGGTTTTAAATCAGACTCGGAAATTGCTAAATCTTTTTCAGACTTTTCTAGATCAAGTTTTGCAATTAAAATATCTGGATTATTTTGCTTAGAAAGACTTATTGCTTCATTAAGGGTATTTGGAATACTTACAATTGCATTAGAATTTTTTTGCAATTGATTTGGATCGTTAATTTTACCAATTATATTTTCATAATTTAATTTACTTATTAATAGATCACTTTTTGCTTTTGCAAATTCAGCTTGAGCTCGTGCAAGAGAAGATTCGGATTGTGCTAAATCGGTATTTGTTATTTGACCTCGATCTCTTCTGATTTTGTCATTCTCTACTTGTCTAATTAGTAAATTTAAATTTTTTGAATTAATCTCAAGTGTTTCTCTAGCTAAAATTAAATTAGTGAATGCATCTATTGCTTTATGTAAAATATCTTGTTCTTTTTTAACTAATTTTGCTTTTGCTAAATCTAAAGCAGTAATATTTTTTTGAAGGGTTATGTCTCTTCCAAAATCTAAAATTGTTTGCTCTAATTTTATAGAGGTTGTAAATGGATCAACATCGTTAATAGTTGCATCACCTCCACTTTGATTGGTAAGCTTATTAGTATCTTCAATACTTTTAGATCCACTTAATGTTAATGAAGGTTTGTAATCAGCTTTTGAAATATTTACATCTTCCTCTGAAGCTTTGATGTTTTCTCTTTCAGCATTTAGTTGAATATTATTTTGGAAAGTTTGATTTAATGCATCATATAAAGTAACGGAAAATGCATTACTAAAATAAAATAATGATAAACTAATTAGTACTAATGTTTTTTTCATTTAGTTTTATATACAGCAGATTTTATTTGATGGTTATCATTTAAATTTAAAATTATAGACGCGTATTTAGGCATATTCTTAAACATATTTTGAGTAATTCTTTGATAAGTTTGCATAAAATTAATTACATCAACTTTGCTCATAATTTTATGTCTACTTTTCTTCTTAGTTTTAAGCCATAGTTTTTTCTCCTGCTTTAGTCGCCATTTTTGCAACAAAGTGAAATTTTTTGCTTTTAAATAAACCATACAATTAAGCTGAGAGTATAATTTTTTATATTTTGTTTTTAATTGCTGATTTACGTATTTTCTCCAAACTAGATTTCCATCATTAGTTTTCTCAATGGAATTTATTGGTTTTTTTAAAGTTTTATTTATCTCTGCTCTAGCGCCAACACACCAACCTTCAAATATTATTATGTCTGGTTGTTGATTAATATTATACCACTTCTTTTTTGGAGACCTGTCATCTATAGCTTTATTAAAATTTGGAAGTTTCATTTTTTTAAAGCGTTTAAGCTTAGTTTTTTTAAAAAAATCCAACATCATCTTAATATCATGGGTACCTGGTACTCCCCTTGTCATTAACATGGGATGAATTTTTTTTGATAAATTTATTCTTTCTTTTCTTGTTTTGTAAAAATCATCGATCGAAATTTTAAATACTTTAAGTTTAAAATATTTTTCTAGTATAATCTTTATAATTGAGCTGATTGTAGTTTTACCAGTTCCTTGTCCTCCAGCTAAACCTATAAAATAAGGTTTTTTCTTATCAGCTTTTTTTGCAATCCAAAAACATATCGGGATCAAAAAAGATTTTAACATCTTCTCTTTGTTTTTAAATTTCTCATTAGCCGTTTCTTGAGACGTAATAAACTTAACGCAGTCATTTTTTACCTTACTAAAACAAAGACTTTCTGATTGCATATAGATTATTCTTTTGCTTTTCCTTTATTTATAGATCTACTCTAAACATTATTTCGTTTCTTTTTAACATTGGTAGCGTAAATGGTGAATTATAAGAAGCCCTTATTGGAGGACTTAAAATTACGATTTTATCTTTTTTAAGTTGATTTTCCAAAATATCTTTATTTTTTATAAAATTTGTATCTGATGATCTTCCAGAATATTTAATCACTGCATAATATCCACCTTCTATAGTCAGAACCTTTATATCTGGATTGGATGGCTTGGGCGCATTACTTTTGTTAAATTTTGATGGTAAATAAAATTGCATTGTCATATTTCCATTCTTAATTTCTTGGGTTACAGGAACTGTCATTTTAATTTCTTTTTTTTGCTCATTATTTCCTGAGATATAATTAAATAATTTTTTAAAACCATTACCTTTTGTTGTGTTAGTTTCTATTACTAAACGATCAAAATATTTTCTTATTTCGTAGTTATTATTTTCATTTATTATTTCGTAATTTGCTTCCTCGTATGCCATTGTTTGAGAACTTAAAGTTAATATTGAGATTAAGATTAGTAATATTTTTTTCATTTTGAATTATTTAAACTATCTCTGGTTGAAGTTATCCACAACCATACAAAATGTAGTTTGGATGTTCACCTTTTGATTCACTTTTGATTCAGTTACAGACTCAAAATACAACCTATTGACTACATTATATAACTGCGCTACAAATAAGAACAAAACAAGAACATGAAACTAACAATCCCTTATTATCTACATAAAGCAGGCGCTGGTTTTCCCTCTCCTGCTACCGATTATATCGAAGAAGATATTGATCTGAACATGCATTTAATAAGAAATGTTCCAGCTACTTTCATCATCAGAGTGCAAGGTAAATCCATGGTGAATGTTGGAATTAATGACGGAGATTTATTGGTAGTTGATAAGAGTTTAAAACCAAAAAACTTTTCAACAGTGATTGCAAACGTTCATGATGAGTTAGTGGTAAAAACTTTAGTTCAAGAGCGAGATAAAAAATTTTTAACGTCAGGATCTAAAGAATTTGCTGACAGAATTTTAATTAATGAAGAGCAAGATATTTTTATTTGGGGGGTTGTAACTTATGTCATCCATTCTACGTACTAAAAAGATAGCATTAGTTGATTGTAATTCTTTTTATGTTTCTTGTGAAAGATTATTCAACCCTAAAATAAGAAGAAAACCAGTTGTTGTTTTATCTAATAATGATGGTTGTATCATCTCAAGATCTAATGAAGCAAAAGCTTTGGGAATTAAAATGGGTGAGCCGTACTTTAAAGGGAAAGATATTATTATTAAAAATAAAGTTGAGGTTTTTTCCTCAAACTACTCTCTGTATGGTGATTTATCTAGGAGAGTAATGCGAACTCTTAAAAGATTTAATTCAGAAATAGAAGTCTATTCAATTGATGAAGCATTTTTGGATCTATCAAATTTTCCTGACCAAGATATAGAAAAAGTTGGCAGAGAAATTAGAGAAACAGTTTTACAATGGACAGGTATTCCAACTAGTATTGGAATTGCTAAAACAAAAACTTTAAGTAAAGTTGCAAATCATATTGCAAAGAAAAAGCAATCAGGAGTTACTAGTTTAATTGGTATAGAAAATTTAGATCCTATTTTAGAAAAGGTTGAAATTAATGATGTATGGGGTGTTGGCAGGCAACTAACTAAGTTTTATCAAAAGCATGGTATTTATAACGCTAAACAATTAAAAAATAAATCTAATACTTGGATTAAAAAATCTTCTAATGTTTTAAGCTCGAGAACAGCAATGGAGCTTAGAGGAATTCCTTGTATAGGTTTAGAGACCACTGCCACTAAGAGAAAGAGTTGTGTTGTATCCAGATCGTTTGGAAAAAGAATTGAAATGTTCCAAGAGTTAAAAGAAGCAGTTGCAAATTATTGTTTAAACGCATCTGAAAAAATTAGATCAGAGTCATTAGTTGCAAAAGCAATTACAGTTTTTGTTAGAACCAGTCCTTTTCAAAGAAACTTTGGCTATTATTCAAATACAAAAACAGTTGATTTTCCAATTGCAACTAATAACAGTATTGAAATAGTTAAGACAGCGATTTCAATACTTGAGAGTATTTTTAAAAATGGATACCGCTATCAAAAAGCAGGGGTGATGCTAACAGGATTATCTAATGCTAGTGATAAAACAAATTTATTCACTTCTGAAAAAGATGAGAAAATAAACAGCTTGATGAGATCAATTGATAATACCAATCATCGATATGGAAGATCTACTTTGAGCGTTGCAAGTGCTGGAGTTCATAAAAAATGGAATATGAGAAGACAGTATTCCTCTAAAATTGATACGGCTGACTTTTATTGTCTGCCAACGATTAGAGCTTGATTTATTAAACTTTTTGAATAAAAAAAGACTATGCAAAACCAAGAAATAGTAAAAATAATAGAAAACCTAGGAGGGCGAAGAAGTTATGAGGAGAAAAGAGCCTCTAAATTAGGTTTTACATGTCTCTATGATTACTTTGAAGATAAAATATCAAAGAAACAGAAAGCTATTGAAGACGCACAAAAAGAATTAGAAGCAACAAAAAATAACGATCAACCAAAAGCTACTAAAAAAAGCTGTAGTTGCTGCTAAACTTCTTCTAAATAAATTAAAATAAATTTTAGTTAGTATATCCTTTTAAGGAAGTTACATTTTTTTTATCAACTATGATTGCTTTGACATCTGCCCAAAAGTTTTTAGCACCATATTCTTCATATCCCTGCAAAGTTCCTTTATCTATGCAATGTTTATTAAACCATTTCTTTTGTTTCTTTTTATAGCCTTTTTTTTCACCATCCCACTCAAGTGAACCATCTCTCCTTTTAATAATCTGATGCAAATTAGCTTTATAGTTTAGGGAACATGTTGGCAATGCATGCATACTATTCATATCATATTTGGAAGGTGGGTAAATTGCGCTTTCAAAATGATGTCCTCCTGAATAAGTTAAAAGATGAAGATTGGGATTATTAGATGAGTTTTTTAAATTTTTACATGTCCAGGGTGGTGTTGATTCATCTTGCTTACCATTAATTGCATACATTTGAATATTGTCATTATACTTTGCATCAGATTGATCTGGGCAAGCTGCATTAATCATAAAACCCATCGTTATTAAATTCAATGCCGGATATTTATTTCTTAGATCTTGCCAACCTGATTTAAAAACAGCAAGAGATCCTGTAGATGATCCCATAATAACAACTTCTTTTGGTTTACCAAATTTTTCTGAAACTTTATTAATTGTGGATATAGCATCATATAAAATCATTGAACTCGTGTATGACCCAGTAAACTTTTTTTGGTATCTAGGTTCAGCTCCATAAATTATTGCAGTGGCATATTTAAATTCGCTAACTTGTTTTTCATAATATAGCTCATCTTCCATATTAGGTGTACTTGATGGTACAACTATAATTAAACCATTCGCAATCGACTCTAAATTTCTTAGCTCAACTCTAACCTTTTGATCCTTGCCTTCATCGTTTAATAAAGTGATGTCATCATTTGTATTTTTTGACAAAATATTAATTTCTGTAATTTCCCTGCTGTCTTCAAAAGAAATTTTTTCAGGAACATTTCCTACTCTTTTAAACACCATCTCACATTTTTTAAAACTTCCACCCGAATTTTTTGGATGTCTTTTGGCTGAAAGTTTTCCAGTTATACTTTCTCCTTCAATTATTAATTTTCCTTTTACTGTATATTTTCTATCTTTCCTAACCCCTTTAAATTTTAACTTACCTTCATCGTCAATTTTAAATTCTTTTTTAATAATCCATCTACCCCCGCCACCCCTATCATTTGAAATTACACCGTTTTTTATAATAAATTGGCTACCGTCAAATTTTGAAGCATCATCGCCTTTGCAAAAATGAGTGTACGTGTAAGCACCATCATATTTTGATGAACTTTGTGCATTACCAGCAAATATACTAGACACTATAATTAAAAAAAAAATTAAGAATAATTTTTTCATTAATCTTTTATTGTAGGATCGTACTTAAATTTAATTCTTCCAAGTAGTTTCAGTTCAGGGCTTGAAATTATCATTTCTCCACTATCCGATTTTACACCAGGAAACAAAGGATTAATTACTTTAAAATGAGTAACTAAAACTAAATTACCTTCACCATTCCATTTAGATACGATTTTTTTTATTTTCTTAAACCTTTTTTCTTGTTCACTTTTTTTTCTCGTATTTTTTAAATTTTTATTGATGGAATAATCCCAGCCAGCATATTTTGCTGTTTTATATGTTCTACAAGCTGGACTTGATATAACTTTGTCTATTTTGATATTATTTTTAATCACAAAATCACCAATATCCTTGGACTGTCTTATTCCTTCTTTAAGAATATCCCTTTGTGTTGAGCATACTTTATCTTTATAATTTTTATCGTGGTTTCCATTCTCAACTGTTCTTGGAGCATAAGCGTGCCTCAAGAAAATTACTTTTCCTCCTTCTTGTATAGCTTTTAAGCCATTATCATAAAGCTCTTGAAAAGTATTTGCATAAGAGCTGCTAGAAAAAATTATTAAAATTAAAAAAATAAAAAGTTGCAGTTTCTTAATCATAAAAATTTTTATACTTTAAATAGTTTATCTGATAAATTTTGTAAATTTTCTCCCCAAAAAACATCTTTTTGGATATTTTTAAAATCTAAATCAAATACAATTGACATTGCAGATGCATAAATTGATCTAGCATCAATAGTGGAGTTTAAATCTCTTCCTTCAAATAATTCTTTTCTTTTTAATCCAGGCCAATCTGCATGTACTTGAGCTTTTTTGACCAATCCTCCTGCCATTAAAACAGCTGAACCATAACCATGTTCAGTTCCATTACTACTATTTTGTTTAATAGTTCTGCCAAATTCAGTTAATGTTACAATCAGTGAATTATTAAATGCCTCTTTCGACATCGATTGTTTTAAACCATTTACTATCCTGTCATAATCAGAAAGACAATCTGCATGTGCTCCATTTGTTGCTCCTTGTGCAGCATGAGTATCAAACCCATCTACTTCGAATACAGCCACTCTTGGCCCATTTGATTTTGATAGTTCAACACCTGCATTACTTGCAAGAACCCAACTGTCGTCACTTGACGTATTGTTTAAACCCCGACTCATAATTATTTTTAAATTTTCACCCAATAATTTTTCATCATGTTCTTTATAAGCTTTTTCAATAAGACTTAGAGTTGATCTACTAGGAAGTCTTTTACCTACAGGAAAGTAATTATTATTCATTGGTACGCCTCTAATTAGTAACGGCATAGGTAAAGCAAGAGCTAAACCTTTTCCTGTTAGACCAGCAACTTTCATACCTCTTCCTAGCCAACCTGTTTTTTCTTGATAAGGCACTTTCCCTCCTGACTCCATTAGATTTTGGCCATCAAAGTGAGATCTTCCTGTGTATGGAATATTTGTTGCGTGAACAGCAGAACTTAAATTTTCATCCCAAAGTCTTTTAAATGTCTTAAGTGCTGGGTGTAAATCAAAATCACTTGTTAGTGATAAAGTTCGATCAAGATTAATTTTACTTCTGAGTTTTTCAAAGTTTTTATCTCCTTTGATTGGAATGGCACATAAGCCATCCATACCCCCTCTTAGCATAATAACTATTAAATTCTTTTTAGGACTATTGCTTGCTAACGTTGGTGCACCAAAACCAGCAAAATACAATGATGTTAATGCTGTTGTTTTTAAAAAATCTCTTCTATTTATCTTCATGCTTTTAAAAACTCCGGGTGGTTAAATAACAACACATTCCTCTCACTATTTCGATTAACCATATTCTTAAATAAGTATTTCAATATCTTTTCTGGTTGATCAAAATTTTTTGAAACAATTTTTTCGTAAAATTCATTATTTTGGTTTTCAGGTTTGGAAAATTTATAACTTTTGTCAGCATAAACTAGCCTTCTTATTAATAATTCTGGAGACATCCAGTCAGCTGCAAGATCTGACCAACCATTGGGCTGTTTAGCTCTATAAGGATGATGACCAATTCTTTTGAGGATTTTTTCTGGAGTTCTTTGTTTTTTTGAGGGTTTTGTTCCTAATTCATATGAGTTCATTATTTCTGGTGATGGAGGCCATTGCAAATCACCAATTTTAGCAACTTGAATAAACCAATTCTCTGGCGTTTGGAACTTTTTAAATTTATTATTATTTTCAAATGCTACTTTTATTGCCGCCTTATGTATTTCAGGAAGAAAACCATCAGATTTTTTAAAAGCATCAATAATAGGTTGTTTCATTTGTTTTGTTGGTTCATCAGCAATTAAAAATTTACATAATCTATCTGCAACAAAGTCTCTACAATTTGGATGATTTACCAAATCTTTAATAACAAGTGCTAAACTTTTCTTTCCTCTTTTATATTCTTTTCCTAAAACATTTTTTTTACCTGGCTGATGATATTCGCTGTTAAACCAGACATTACCTGTCTCAAGTTTTGATTTGCTCCATCTTTGTTGCCAACCAGTCATGATGTAAGCAAGCTGAATAACATCTTCTTGTGTATAACCAGCTTTAGGAGAAACTGTGTGAAGTTCCAATAATTCTCTTGCATGGTTTTCGTTGATAGTTGCTGGTCTTTTTTTTCTTCTTCTCCATTCATCATGAGCAGTCACACTTTTTGGACCTGCACTTTCACTATTATCCAAATGATGGATCATCGCCCATGAAGTAGTTGCATCATAAACCATTTTTTCAAAAGTCTGGTTTAAGTTTGGTCTAATTATTTCTCGATGATAAGGGCCTGTGGAATAGTATGCCAACATATCTTTTTCACTGATTGCAAAAAAGTTACCCCAAAACATCCAAAGTTTAGCAAGCACAGGATTTTGACTATTTATTCCTTCATTATGTCTAATAGATATTTCTAATGATTCCCAAAACTTTTGACCTGTTTGATGTCTTAGTAAGTCTTTATAAGTTTTGTATAAGTTCTTATCATTTTTATATTTTTTTCTCAAAACTTTCCTATCATTGTAAACATAATCTCTATAATGTTTTCGTAATTCTTTTTCAGAATATATTTTACCTTCCCAAGATAAATCAGGAATTTCATTAATTTGGCTTAAAGCCCATTTTAAAGGATCTGACGGAACTTCTTCATTAGGTCCTATTCCAAATGCAACTTTTCGAAAAAAGTTTTTCATAAAAAAATTATAAAAAAATTACTTTATTTTTTCAATATCGTTTATATTTGTTAAACAATTATTAAATTCATCGATATTTTCTCTTAAAGCTAAACTAGAAATTGAATAAATCATAATCAGCAATAAAACTAAAGGTAGAGATGTTATAACTGAAGCATTACTTTTTATTAACAAAATATAAAAAATAATAAACAAAGCAGAGCGGATTAAGACTGTTTTTCTATAAACACTGATAATTGACAGAGAGTGTTTTAATAAATTGAAAAAACTCATTTGTGAGGGTCCAAAATACCTGGTCCCTCTTATAGATGGCATTGATACTAAATCATTTTCTACTTTTCTTAACGATCCAGAAAAACTACTCCAAGTAGCTTTTTCTTTTAACATTTTTTCAATTGTAGATTTTGATAGACAAGTAAAGTTTCCAAATTTAATTGAATGCCCTGTAAATGCCAAGGTTAAATATTTGTGAAATTTATAACATATTTGAAAAAATAACCCCTCAGATCTCTTTACTCTCTCTCCTACAATTGACTGTTCACCTACTTGTTCAGAAAGTTCAATGAAGTTTTTTATTTCTTCAGGTCTATCTTCTCCATCCCCATCCATTGGAATTACATAATCAAATTCTTTTTTTTCATAAATGTATTTTAATCCAGAACCAATACACCTTGCATGTCCCCTGTTTTGTTTCATATTTATGATTTCAAAAGAATGGATGTTTTCTATATTTGGGTAAGTATCTACAACTTGTTGTGATGATGCATCATTTATTACTAAAATTGATACTTCAGCATTTACGCTATTTAGCTCTTCATTAATATTTTCAATTAATTTTGTTAATGACTCTCTATCGTTATAAATAGGAATTAAAATTGTATACTTTTTCATAAACTATCTTGAGCCCACACAAACATTATCAAGGCACATATAATCTTTCAATTGATCTAGTTTAGATCTTTCTACAAAACCTTCCCAAACTGGTCTTGATTTTAAGTGAAAAGATAAATTACCAGCATTCCATTCATTACCTAAAACTACATTAATCTCCGAGTCAAATTGTTGGTCCCAAGCGTATTGTGTTTTAATAGCAATTTCTTTTCCTGGATAATCTGTTCTTTTATCGTCTTTTGAAATTGATACATATGCATAGAGCACTGGTGATAAAAAGAAAAAGAATACAAATCCTATCACAAATGGTTTTAATCTTTTTATATTGATTTGAGTTTTAAGCATATAGACAAAGAATGTACCAAAAAATAAATAAAATGGTGTCATCCACATCGTTCTAATTTTTGATCCAGTTATAAATGAAGTTAAAAATATTAAAAAGATTGGTAAGAGATTAATGGATAACAAAAAAAGTAATTTTTTATCCTTAAAATTTATTTTAAATTTTATTTTTTGAACTAATAGCCAGGTTAAAATCAAAAATGGAATTAATATCCCAATTTGTTTCCCTATAAAAATTAAAGGAAATTGAACATGGTTTATCAAGCTTGATTGTTCTAAACCTGTTCTAGCTAGACCATAAGTAATAGTAATAAACTCATTGTTGGTAAGCCAAATAAAGTGAGGTACTAATACAACCAAAAATACTTCAGCTGTTATCAAATATTTAAAGTCAAATTTTCGGTCTTTCTTGATAAAGATTAGATAAATAAAGAAAAGATCAATAGACACTAAAAGATAAAGAAACAAGTATTTAGATAAAAAACCAAAAGCTGCAAACAGACCAACTAAAAAACAGTCGGAAAATTTAATATTCTTTCCACTTAATATTATCCATGAATAATAAGCAGTCAGCGACCAAAATGGAAGTTGGCAAACGTTTACATTAAATTCTGGTGAAGTGAAATTGTAAAAATAAATAGTCTCAATTAATAATACTGAAATTAAGCCTAATAAATTGTTATTTAAGATTTCTTTAGAAAGTTTAAAAACATAATAAAATGAAATAACTACAAAGATTTGACTAAGCAAATAGTAAGCCCAATCTTGTGAGCCAAAAATTTGATAAAAGACTTCTGGAAAAAAAGCGCTCATGGGTGGGTGTTTATTAAATCCCCAATCTAAATTACTACCCCAAGCTAAAGCTTCAATGGTGTCTAGAGGCAAGTTATGATTTGTAAGTGTTGGAATTAAAGTCCAGAAAATTAGATGAGCTGTAACAAAAATATAAAAAATATTATTTATATTTTTGCTATTAATACTCATTTATAAATATTTATATCAAATCAGGTTACTTGACACCCATAATTTGCTGAATATACTCCGGAGCTCTAAATTGACCTATGCCAAAGACTACCAAAGCAAAGAAAAAAGTCATCAAATCAAAAGATAAGTTTGCGAGCAAACCTAAATCTAAAATTGTGAGCAAACCAAAAATAGCTGTAGCCAAAGGTCCTATCAAAATTTCAAAAACTTATGTACCAAAAGATACCGAAAAATATATGTGTGAAAAACATAAAGTTTTTTTTAGAATTAAATTGAATGAATGGAAAAAAGAATTAGTGAAGGCAAACAATGAAGCTTTATACAATGGAAGTATGGATGACAATAGTATTTCAGCTGATATTGTTGATCAAGCAAGTTCCTACACTGATAAAAATGTGGAAATGAAAGCTATTAATAGACAGATAAAACTAATTTCTGAAATTGATAAAGCTTTAATGAGACTTAGAGATGATACTTATGGATATTGTTTAGATACAGCTGAACCAATAGGATTAAAAAGATTAATGGCAAGACCGGTTGCTAAATACACTATTGCAGCTCAAGAGAAACATGAAAAGGATGAGAAAGTTCACGCTGATGACTAGAAAAAATAAAAGAAAATCTGCATACCAAAATTCTATCTCTTTCTTGTTTGCCAAAAAATATATCTATTTTTATTACCCTTTTATTTGGGCAATTTTAATACTTTACTTATTTCTTAAATGAACAAAAAACTAATTTTAATAATCATTATAGTTATAGCAATAGAGTTGTCTGGAATGGGAATTTTTAGTTCTTTGTATAGATTGATTAGCTAAATTTAAGGCTTCGGTATAACTGCATTTTCATCCATAAAAGCATAACCTTTAATAACTGCATCACGATCTGCAATTTCTAAATACCATCTTGATAAATTTTGATAATTTTTAAGACCAATGTCGTGCCATTCGTGTCTAGCTAACCAAGGCCAAGTGGCAATATCTGCAATTGAATAATTTAGACCTGCTAAATATTTATTTTTTGATAAGTGATCTTCTAAAACCTCATAAATACTTTTGGTAATTTCAAAATATCTTTTTTCACCAACTTCACTTAAGCCTTTATTAAATCTGTAAAAATAGTGATATTGTCCTATCATTGGTCCTACCAATCCCATTTGTGCCATTAGCCATTGATCAATATTTAATTTATTCTCTTTGTCATAAAACTTTCCACTTCTTTCTGATAGATAAATCAATATTGCCCCTGACTCGAACACTGCTTGATTGTTATTTGAATGATCAACAATTGTTGGTATTTTTGCAAAAGGACTTATCTTCTTAAATTCAGGTTTAAATTGATCCCCTTTGGCTAAATCTAATTTTGTAACTTTGTATTCGAACCCTATTTCCTCCAGCATGATACTTATTTTTTTTCCATTTGGCGTATCAGATGAAAACAGTTCAATCATTTTTAATACCTAATCTTTCCTGTGCAGCTTTCGATGTAGTTGTAAACTCAAATCTTAACTTTTCATCTGGTTTTGCATATTTAAAGCAACCTCTAGCAGCTAATGCACCTTCATGAAAACCTGAAAGAATTAATTTTAATTTACCTGGATAAGAACAAATATCACCAATTGCAAATATGCCATTTATATTGGTTTCAAAATTTTCTGTATTCACCTCAACTTTTTTTTTATCAATATTTAAACCCCAATCTAATATTGGACCAAGCTGCATAATCAAACCAAAAAAACCTAATACATAATCAGATTTAATCTCCTTTACTTCACCTTCATCATGTTTGATTTTAACTGAATTAATTTTATCTTCGCCTACAACAGAATGTAATTGATATTTAGTATATAAATTTATTTTGCCTTGATCATTTAATTCTTTTACTTTTTGTACACTTGCCTCCATACCACTAAATCCATCTCTTCGGTGGATTAAATTTACTTTAGAGGTATTAGAAAGTTCTATAGCCCAATCTAAGGCCGAGTCTCCTCCACCAAAAATTGAAATAGTTTTATCTTTAAAAATTGTTTTGTCTTTAACCGAATAAAATAATGAATTTCCCTCAAATTTTTCACATTCTTTTACTGGAAATTTTCTTGGTTCAAAGGACCCTACTCCTCCTGCAATAACAATACTTGAAACATCAAATTCTTTATTGTCATTAGTTTTAACATGCCAACGATCATTAACTTTTTTAAGTTCTTCCACTCTTTGGTTTAAATGAAAATTGAAATTGAATGGTTTGATTTGTTTTAAAAGATTATTGGTTAACTCTTCACCAGTACATTGAGGTATAGCTGGAATGTCATAAATAGGTTTATCAGGATAAAGTTCTATACATTGACCACCTGCCTTATCTAAATTGTCTACGATTTCACAAGTTAGTCCAATTATTCCAAGTTGATGTGCACAAAATAAACCAGTTGGACCTGCTCCAATAATTAATACATCTGTTTTATTCATTTATCCTTGCTTTGATGGAATGTTAACTACTAATCCGTCTAGTGTGTCTGAAACAATAAGTTGACAACTTAACCTGCTATTTTTTTTTGGTTCAAATGCCATATCCAACATGTCTTCTTCACCATCTTCTTTTACTGGAAGTTTATCCAACCACTCTTCATCGACATATACATGACAAGTTGCACATGACATCCCTCCTCCACAATCAGCATCAATACCTGGTATATCATTTTGGATAGCACCTTCCATCACCGTCAATCCATTTTGGACATCAATCATATGAATTTTACCATCTTGAGTTCTGTAAGTAATTTTTGGCATGGTTTATATATAGGTTTTTATCTAAATTGAGCAAGTAAGTAAAATTGACCAAGGTGTATTTTAGATAATTTTAAACAAAAAAAAGGGCAGATATAAAATTATACCTGCCCTTAATTTAAATTATTAAGTAAAACTACTTAGCTCTTTTTCCGCTAACACTAGTTGCAGCTGCCCAGATTACTAGACCAAATGCAATTTTGTTAATAAAGTCTGCTAAGTTGTAAACAACGTTAAGTGAGTCAGCATCTACTCCACCTGTTAGGTAACCAAATATGTAACCTAATGGGTAAATAGCCCAACCTACAGTAACAATCATTCTCATTGCACCAAAAGCAGTTACAAGAGCTTTGCTTCCACTTTTTGCTGCAGCTTTTCCAGCTTCACCTGAGAATACTTCATAAAGAATGTATATCCAACCTGCCATTCCGACTATAAAGCCAAGAGTAGCGTTGATGTATCCAGCTTCACCCAAGTATCCACCGATTAACATTACTAGTGAACCAATTAACAATCTCCAGAACATTCCAGAATTTGCTTTACCGATAGCTGCTAGAATTAAATAAAATTCTACCATCTGTAATGGCACTGTAATTAACCAGTCAATATATCTGTAAACTGTTGGTGAGTCCCCAGTAGCAACCCATACTTCTCTCATGTACATGTAGTGTATGAATGCAATACCAGTTACTAGCCCAGCAACAATAACTGAAGTTCTCCAGCCTGCTGCTACGTTACCAACTTCCATGAAAAAGAAAGCAGTCGCTGCTAACATTCCCATAGATATGATCCAAAATGAAATACCAACGAAATCATCCTGATTCAACATGGTTGCGTCTGCTGCAATAGCTATACCTGAAAATCCAATCAGTGCCATAGCTGCCAAAGCAAACAATTTTAGTTTATTCATAAAAAACTCCCTCTCTAGTTAGTTTTTATTTTTTAGTTTATATAAACTAGACTTAGGACTCCCTAAGTCAAAGTTCACGTTAAATAGCAAATAAAAGTGGATTTATGAAGAGCAAATTGTCACTAATTAACATTGATTTTACTTAATTTTTAAAATTAAATACAATTTATAAGTTAAAAACCAATTAAATTACTTAAATCGAATCAAATAAATATGTCAGATAAATTCAATAAAATTTACAATCATTCAATAAATAATCCTGAAAAATTTTGGCAAGACGCTGCTGATGACATCTTTTGGTTCAAAAAACCTACAAAAATTTTAAATAAATCTAATCCTCCCTTCTATAAATGGTATGAAGATGGAGTAACTAACACTTGTTACAATGCTTTAGACATTCATATTGATCAAGGCAGAGGAGAGAATACTGCTCTTATCTATGATAGCCCAATCACAGGTAACAAAAGTAAATTTAACTATGAGGAACTTAGATCTAAAGTCGCAAAATTTGCTGGAGCATTAAAAGCTCAAGGGGTTAATAAGGGTGATCGAGTTATTATTTACATGCCAATGATCCCTGAGGCAGTAATTGCAATGCTTGGGTGTGCAAGAATTGGTGCCATACACTCAGTTGTCTTTGGTGGATTTGCTTCTAATGAACTTGCAAGTAGAATTGATGATAGTAAAGCAAAAATATTAGTAACAGCCTCATGCGGTTTTGAGCCTGGGAGAACAGTTGAATATAAACCTCTAGTTGATGAAGCTATAAAAATTGCAAATCATAAAATTGAGAAGATGATCTTGTTTCAAAGACAGGGTCATGAGGTAAAATTAAATGCTCCAATAGAAATTAGTTGGGATGAAGTGGTGTCTAATACAGAGCCAGCTGATTGCATTGAGATGAATTCAAATGAATTTGCATATATTTTATATACCTCTGGTACAACTGGAACTCCTAAAGGAATAGTAAGAGATGTTGGAGGTCATATAGTTGCTCTTAAGTGGACTATGAAAAATATTTACAATATTGACACCAATGATATCTGGTGGTCAGCAAGTGATATTGGATGGATTGTTGGACACTCTTATATTGTTTACGCTCCTTTGTTTAAAGGATGCACAACAGTTTTATTTGAAGGTAAGCCTGTTGGAACTCCAGATGCTGGGGCCTTCTGGAAAATTATTTCAGACTATAAAGTTAAATCTTTATTTACAGCGCCAACTGCATTTAGAGCAATAAAAAAAGAGGACCCTGATGGTAAGTTTTTTTCAAAGTATGATCTAAGTAGTTTTAAAAGTTTATTTTTAGCAGGCGAAAGAGCTGATCCAGACACCATTAAGTGGGCTGAAAATTTACTTAAAGTTCCAGTGATTGATCATTGGTGGCAAACCGAAACGAGTTGGGCAATCAGTTCGAATTGCACAGGAATAGAAATGATGGAGACTAAGTATGGCTCAGCTTGCAAAGCAGTTCCAGGATATGATGTAAAAATTATAAAACCGGATCAATCTTTAGCAAAACCAAATGAAATGGGTGATATTGTTGTAAAATTGCCTTTGCCACCTGGAACATTCCCTACCCTATGGAATGCTGACAAAAGATATAAAGAAAATTACATGTCTAATTATGATGGCTATTATCAAACCTATGATGCAGGACATATTGATGATGATGGCTACATTTGGATCATGTCTAGAACAGATGACATTATAAATGTTGCAGGTCACAGATTATCTACTGGAGCAATAGAAGAAGTTTTATCTGAACATCAATCAGTTGCTGAATGCGCAGTGTTAGGAATTGCAGATAAATTAAAAGGTCAATTACCAATTGGATTAGTCGTTCTAAAATCTGGAGTAGATAAAGATGATGAAACTATTTCAAAAGAATGTATTCAAATGGTTAGAGCAAAAATTGGTCCTGTAGCTGCATTTAAGGTAGCAATAGTTATTAAAAGACTGCCTAAAACTAGATCAGGAAAAATTTTAAGAGGAACAATCAGAAAAATTGCTGATAATGTTGAGTATAAAATTCCACCCACTATCGATGATCCAGCAATTTTAACTGAGATTAAAGAGGATTTAATCAAAAACAAAATTCTTAATGGTTAAAACTTATATTTTTTTAGTTGGGGCAATATTTTGTGAAGTTGCAGGTACTATGCTATTACCAGTATCACAAAACTTCACAAAACTAATACCAACTGTTGCACTTTCAATATTTTATCTTTGCGCATTTTACCTTTTAACTTTTGTAGTGAACAAACTTCCTATTGCAATTGTTTATGCTACATGGAGTGGTCTTGGAATTTTTACAATTGCCATATTAGGCTATATATTCTTTAAACAAACCCTAGCTTGGCAAGCGATAGTGGGATTATTTTTAATTGTGATAGGTGTTATACTTGTAAACAGTTTTACAGTAAAAATTAGCTAAATTTTAAAGGAGTTCCTTCAGGATCTCCTAATATTTTACCTTCAAGCATTTTAATTTTCCCAGCAATAATTGTATGGGTAGGTGTTCCTTTAAATTTATACCCATTAAATGGAGACCATGCACATTTGCTCTCAATATTTTCATTTTTAATTTCAATAGTTTTACTCATATCTACTATTGTAAAATCAGCATCATATCCTTGCTTGATAAATCCTTTGCTTTGAATGCCAAAAATTTTTACAGGGTTTTCACAAACAAGATTTACTAATTGTGTTAAAGATAATTTACCTTCATTAACATGGTTTAACATTACTGGCATTAAAGTTTGAACACCTGGCATACCTGATGGAGTATTTGGATATTCTTTATCTTTATTTATTTTTAAGTGAGGAGCATGGTCTGAACCAATTGTGTCATTAAAATTATTTCTTACTGCATACCATAGTCTATCGTAGTGAGATTTGTCTCTTATGGGAGGATTCATTTGAGAATAAGTTCCAAGTTTATTGTAACAATCAGGTGCATATAGTGTTAAATGCTGAGGAGTAATCTCAAATGTAATATTTCCCTTATGTTGAGATAAAAAATCAATTTCCTCTTTTGTTGTTATATGAAGAACATGGGCTTTTTTATTATATTTCTCAGCAATCCTGACAATTCTCCTGGTAGATGAAATTGCGCACTCAGCACTTCTCCAAACTGGGTGAGTATGAACGTCACCCTGCTTTATTAGTTTTTTATTTACTTTTAATATTGCTTCATCTTCTGAGTGAACTGCAACAACTTTAGAAGCATTTTGAAAAACCTTATCAATATCATCTTCCTCAGCGACTAATAAATTTCCAGTTGAAGACCCTGCAAAAAGTTTAATTCCACAACAACCCTCTAAGTCTTTTAAACTTGCTAGATCATCTGCATTGTCAGCTGTTGCTCCAAAATAAAATGCATAGTTACAATACATTCTGTTTTTAGCGAGATCTAACTTTCTTTGAAACTCTTTCTTATTAGAAGTTGGTGGGTTCGTGTTGGGCATTTCAAAAACACTGGTGATACCGCCTGCAATAGCTGCTCTACTTCCTGAATGAAGATCTTCAGTATCTGTTGACCCAGGTTCTCTAAAATGAGTTTGAGTATCAATGCATCCAGGTAAAATTGTATGGTTGCTTGCATCAATTATTTCTTTAGCTTCTTCTGAAATTTGACCAATCTTATGAATTTTTTTGTCTTTAATGGCAACATCAACATCCTTTAATTCACCATCAACGTAACATTTACCATTTTTAATTATAAGATCTAACATTTTGAGAAAATGTTATTATATTACATCTTATAATTAATCAAATATGAATATCAAAAACGTTTACATTTTAAACGATAGGTCAGTTCTTTACATAAACGGAGAAGATACTGTAAGTTTTCTTCAAAACCTTATTAGTAATGATATTGATAAAGTCAGTGAAACCTGTAGTTGCTTTGCATCATTACTATCACCTCAAGGAAAATTTTTGTATGAATTCATTATAATCAAACACAAGTCAGGTTATTTGATCGATTGTGAAAAGTCTCAAGTAGATGGATTATATAAACAACTTAGCCTTTACAAATTAAGATCAAAAATTGAAATTATAAATCTTAGTAATGAGTTTGTAGTTGCTGCTTTTAGCTATGAAAAGTTTTTAACTTTTGACAAAGTGCAAGATGTTCCTGGGTTTACATTTAAGTTTAGAGAAGACCCAATATTTTTAGATCCTCGTAACAAACAATTAGGCGCAAGATTAATTATAAATTTAGAGAAACTCTATTTATCTTTAAAGAAATTGGAGTTACATGATGCTGATATAAATGAATACTATTCATTAAGTCATAAACTTGGAATAGTCCCAAAAAACTTAAATCAATTACAAAATAAAGCTTTTGGAATTGAGTGTAATTATGATGAACTTAATGGAATTGATTTTAAAAAAGGTTGTTATGTTGGACAAGAAAATACGGCAAGGATCAAACTTAAAAACAAACTTACAAAAAGATTGTTGCCTATAAATATTATAAATGGAAAATTGCATGAAGGTGAGGTTATTTTCAGTAACGAAAATCAGATTGGAAAAGTATTGATTAATAATGAATATCCATTTGCACTAATAAAATTTCTCGACAAAAACTTTGATGAAAATTCTGAATTCAAAACAAAGGAAGCATTGATCAAAATTAAAAAACCTAGTTGGATAGCTAAATAACTAATTAACTGGTGCGGTCGGAGAGACTCGAACTCTCATGGACTAGGTCCACACGGCCCTCAACCGTGCCTGTCTACCAATTTCAGCACGACCGCAATATGTCCCATAATAAATGAATGACAACTATCTTTCAAATTGGTAAAAATCTGCATGGAATTTACACAAGAAGTAAAGCAAGCAACAGATCCAATTTACCAAAAAATTTCTAAGGTTATGCCTGAAATTGAATGGTCAGTTCATGCACCTTATATTCACAAAATTAATAAACTAAAAAAAGAAAAGAACGCAGTTATTCTCGCTCATAATTATCAAACACCTGAAATATATCATGGTGTTGCTGATTTCTCTGCAGACTCTTTGGCATTAGCAATTGAAGCTTCTAAGACATCAGCAGATATAATTTTAATGGCAGGAGTTCATTTTATGGCAGAAACTGCAAAATTAATGAGCCCTGAAAAAAAAGTTATTTTGCCTGACATGGATGCAGGTTGTTCTTTGTCTTCATCTATAACTGGTAAGGATGTGAGATTGTTAAAAGAAAAATATCCAGGTGTTCCCGTTGTTTCATATGTTAACACTTCTGCAGAGGTTAAAGCAGAAACCGATGTTTGTTGTACATCTGCTAATGCTGTTAAAATTGTAAAATCACTTGGAGTTAAAAAAGTAATATTTTTACCTGACGACTACCTCGCAAAGTATGTTGCTTCGCAAACAGATGTAGAAATTATTTCGTGGAAAGGTATATGCATTGTTCATGATCAATTTAACGAGCAAGAAATACATGATATTCGAAAAAATAATCCTGGAATAAAAATAATTGCACACCCTGAGTGTCCTCCGGATGTTATTAAAGCAAGTGACTTTGCAGGTTCTACTTCTGGAATGATTAATTATGTCAAAGATAATCAGCCAAAGAAAGTTATGATGGTTACTGAATGCTCTATGAGTGATAACATTGAAGTTGAAAATCCTAATGTTGAATTTATCAAGCCATGTAATATGTGTCCTCACATGAAAAAAATTACTCTTCCAAAAATTTTAAACTGTTTAGAAAATGAAACAGGTGAAATAATTATGGACGAAGAGACTATAGAGAAAGCAAGAATTTCAGTTGAGAAGATGGCAGCTATCGGCAGATAATAAGTGTCAAAAATTAAACTTAGCAAAGAATTTATTCATAATACCGTCAAACTAGCATTAAATGAGGATCTTTATCCTTCAGGGGATATAACTTCAAGTTTAGTTAAAAATGATAAAATTATAACAGCTAAACTTTTATCAAATCAAAATGCAATTATTGGTGGATTGTTATTTGCCAAACAAGCTTTTGCACTAATTGATAGTAAAATTAAATTCATAATCAAAAAGAAAGATGGCTCAAAGATAAAAAAAGGTTCTTTAGTTGCTTTAATAAAGGGAAATGCAAAAAATATATTAATAGCTGAAAGAGTTGCATTAAATTTTTTATCTCACATTTCCGGTATAGCTACAAAGACTAATGCATTTGTAAAGCTAGCTGGAAAAAGAACAAAAATTTGTTGTACACGAAAAACAATTCCAAATTTGAGAGTAATTCAAAAGTATGCAGTCAAGTTAGGAGGTGGAACAAATCATCGATTTAATTTAAGTGATGAATATTTAATTAAAGACAATCATATAGCAAGTTCAGATCTAAAAAGTTTAGTCACTAAAGCTATCAAAAATAAAAAAGGAAGAAAAATTACTGTCGAAATTGATAGTCTAAATCAACTTAAATCAATAATGGGGCTTAAATTTAACACTGTGTTATTTGACAATATGAGCATTAAAAGTTTGAAGGAAGGCGTTAAAATCTCTAACAAATATTACGAAACCGAAGCTTCAGGAAACATAAGTTTGAAAACAGTTAAATCTGTTGCATCAACAGGTGTTAATAGAATTTCTGTAGGATCTATAACTCATAGCGCTGAAGCAGTTGATCTAAAATTAGAAATTTAAGATACAAATTTAGAAAGATCTGGTTTGAAATAATTTGGTCCTTTCATTACTTTACCCGAATCATTATAAATTGGTTTACCATTTTCATCTAACTTGCTCATATTAGAATTTTGAACCTCCTCGAAACACTGATCTAAGTCAATTCCAAATGCGTGCCCTGCACCATAAGTAACATACAAAATATCTGTTAAAGCATCAGCTACCTCTAATAAGTCCTTATTATTCATGGCTTCTGTTAGCTCTTCTAACTCCTCTTTAATTAGATCAATTCTTAGTTTGTTTATTTTTTCGGAGCTTAATGATGGTTTGGTTTTAACTTCTTGGCCAAAAGTTTTCATAAAAGTTCCTACTTTGCTAAAATTCGACATATTGCTCCTGTATGTTTTTAATAATTTATTGTATGTTTATAATTATTTGTAACTTAAAAATTAATCAATGAAATTAAGAAAAGAATTTGATAGCATTGGAAGTGTCAATGTTCCAAATGATAAATTATGGGGAGCATCTACCCAAAGATCAAATAAATTTTTTAATATTGGTAAAATTTTAGTAAATATTTCCATAATCAAGTCTATTGCAATTATTAAAAGATCTGCAGCAATAGTTCATGAAAAAGACAAATTAATTGATAAAAAAATTTCTAAAGCGATTATTAGAGCTTCAGATGAGGTAATTAAAGGTAAGTTGGATGATAATTTCCCATTAAAAGTCTGGCAGACAGGTTCTGGAACACAAACAAATATGAATGTTAATGAAGTTATTGCTAATCGTGCGATAGAAATGATGGGCGGGAAAAAAGGTTCAAAGAAACCTGTTCATCCAAATGATCATGTAAATAAATCACAATCTACAAATGATGTATTTCCAACTGCAATGCATATATCAATTGTAAAAGAAACTTTAAGTAAATTATTACCAAATTTAAAGATTTTAGAAAAAGAATTAAACAGAAAATCTAAAGTATTTAAAAATATTGTAAAAATTGGACGGACACATCTTCAGGATGCAACTCCTCTTTCATTGGGTCAAGAATTTTCAGGATACCATGTGCAAGTTAAAAAAAGTATCGAAAGAATTGAGTATGCTTTAAAGGAGATTTTGTTTCTTGCTCAAGGTGGAACGGCAGTTGGAACAGGGATAAATTCAAAGAAAAACTTTGACAAAAAAATAGTAAAAGAAATAGCAAAATTTACTAAAATTAAGTTTAAACCAGCACCAAATAAATTTGCAGAACTTGCAGCTCATGATGCAATAGTAAATTTTTCTGGGACTTTAAATACTTGCGCAGTAGCGTTAATGAAAATATCTAACGACATTAGATTTTTAGGATCGGGTCCTCGAGCTGGTTATGGAGAATTAATACTACCAGAAAATGAACCAGGTTCATCTATAATGCCCGGTAAGATTAACCCAACTCAATGTGAAGCAGTCACAATGGTTTGTGTAAAAGTTATTGGAAACCATAATGGTATAACGATGGCTGGGTCTCATGGACATTTTGAATTGAATGTTTTTAAACCTTTGATTGCACATAACATTCTTCAATCAATAGATTTAATAGCTGATAGTACTAAAAATTTTGCTCTTTACTGTGTTAAAGGAATAAAAGCTAATAAAAAGAAAATTCAGGAACATTTAGACAATTCATTAATGCTAGTTACGGCACTTGCACCTCATATCGGCTACGACAATGCTGCTAAAATTGCAAAGACTGCCCTAAAAAACAATACTACTCTAAAATATGAAACATTAAAAACAGGGTTAATCTCAGAGAAAGATTATAAAAAAATAGTTAATCCTAAGAAAATGATTTATCCAGCATAAGCTTTGAGTAAATCATTCATCATATTTTTAAAAAATATTTTATTTTGCATATTTGAACCACGAAAATAAATATTATTTAATTTTTCGTTAACTTTTTGATTATATTTGCCATCAATAATAATATCATTTAAAATTATTACTTTTTCACCAAATTCATAAGAAAAACGCAAATCAATTATTTTTATTTTTTTTCTAAAATTTTTTGGTGTGAGTAAAAATTTATAAATATTTTTATCATTTTTTATATTTATCTGTGATTTTCCATCTAAAAAAAGTTTACCATCCTTAACAAAAATTAATGTATCAGTTAATTTTATAATTGAATTATTTTTCCACTCTATTTGGGTATCATCTATATCGATTAGGCCTTCTCGAATTTTAGATTTTAAAAAGAGATTTATAAAATTTCGATTATTCTTTATTTTGTTAGCATTAATATCTAGCTTGAAGTCTAAATTTTTACTATTAAAAATCTCAGTTTTTAATAATTCAGCAATTATTGCATTTGTGCCAAATAGATAAGAAGCATTTATTTCTTGAGCATCACCTTCAAGTATAGAATAAAAAGGTTTGAAATTAAATATTCCCTTATACATAAATTTTTTATTCTCTAATTCATTAGAATAATTAAACTCAAATAAATTTTTATCAATTTTGTAATTTATTAAACTTTTATCTTTATTAAATAACAATGCAGCTGAGCCTGATTTAACATCATCTTTATAATTAAATATATTTTCAATTTGTAATTTTGCAAAATCAATATCTAACTTAGTAAATATTTTTTTTTCGTCTTTATGGTTGATTACCTTAAGAGAAAAAGGAGTATTAAATATTTCATTTTTTGCGACAAGGATATTTTTTAATTCATTTGGGTCATAATAATATTTAAAATTCTTAATTATATTTATAAATAAAATTTCATTTTCCGAATCTCTGAAAAAAATATTACTATTTTTAATGTTTAAATTAGTTTTTAAAAAATTATGATCTAAAAGCTTTATGAAAAAATCACTATTTTTAGTATTCAATTCAAAATTTGCATTCTCCATTATTACCTCATTAATGCTAATATTCTTTGTGGAGAACAAATTATCTAAAGAAACATAGATTTTTAATTTACCAATTTCTGAGATTTTTTTTTGGTTTTTAATAATATAAGATTTTTTATTAACAAAATGTGGTCGTGGAAAGAAATTATAATTTAGTTTTTGAGTGAAAGTAAAATCTAAGTTAAATTTATTTAGCAGTTCCTTTTTCAATTCTTTGGAAATATCTTCTTGTTTATAAAAAGATGGTGCTAAAAGGTATGAAAAAAATAAAATAAAAAGTGCGACAAATGTAAGGATAATTTTATTATTACTTGCTACATTTTTTAAATTATCAAATTTTAACTTGTTTAAATTTTGCTCTAATAGACTATTAATAAACTTATTAATGTTTTTTAAATTTTTAAAAAATGAATTTGACTTGGTCATTTTGATCAAGAAATCTTATAAAGTATTATTTTAAATGATAAACAAAGATTATATGGAAAATTTGAATGAACCTCAAAAAGAGGCTGTATTACACCTAGATGGTCCACTTTTGATTGTTGCTGGTGCTGGTTCGGGCAAAACTAAAGTTTTAACCTCTAGAATTGCCAATATTATAAAAGAAAAAAAGGCATTTCCCAATCAAATTTTAGCTGTAACTTTTACAAATAAAGCTGCAAAAGAAATGCAAAATAGAGTAAGCAATATTTTAGGCTCTGCTGCAACTGGACTTTCTTGGCTTGGAACCTTTCATTCAATTTGTGCGAAACTGCTAAGAAAACATGCTTCTGCCGCTCAACTAAATTCAAATTTCACAATAATAGATACGGATGATCAAATAAGATTGATTAAAAATATTTGTAAAGCTGAGAATGTCGATATTAAACAATTGTCCCCAAGATTTATATTAGCAATTTTAGATCGTTGGAAAAACAAAGGATATTATCCTTCTGAAGTCATTATTAACAAAAAAGATATTTATGAAAAAACTATCTTACCCTTGTATAAAATATATCAACAAAAATTGACTGATTTAAATTCATGTGACTTTGGTGATTTAATTTTACATACTGTTAAAATCTTAGAGAATTATTCTGATATAAGAGAAATTTATTCTAAAAATTTTAAATATATTCTTGTTGACGAATACCAAGATACGAATTTTATTCAAAGTAGATGGCTTAATCTTTTGTCTGCGAAAAATAAAAATATATGCTGTGTAGGGGATGATGATCAATCTATTTACAGTTGGCGTGGTGCTGAGATTAAAAATTTTCTTGAATTTGATCAGGTTTATGAAAATACAAAGGTTATAAGACTTGAACAAAATTACAGATCATCACAGAATATTTTATCTGTTGCCTCTAATTTAATCGCAAATAATCAAAATAGAGTTGGTAAAACATTGAACACAACAAAGGAAGAAGGAGACTTAGTTCAATTAAATTGTTTTAAAAATGGAAAAGATGAAGCCATTGGTGTTTCAGATGAAATAGAAAAAAAAATCCAGAAAAAATTTTCATACAATAATGTTGCAATTCTGGTAAGAGCAATTTTTCAAACTCGAGAATTTGAAGAAAGGTTTCTTAAAATTGGAATGCCTTATAGAATTTTAGGAGGGACTAAATTTTACGAAAGAGCAGAAATTAAAGATTGTGTTGCTTATCTGAGGTTGATTTATCAAGAAAAAGACGATTTAGCTTTTGAAAGAATCATAAACAACCCCAAAAGAGCAATAGGAGATAGTACTCTAAAAAATATTCATGAATTTGCAAAAGAAAATAATTTAAATTTAGAAAGAGCTTCTGTTAAGATGTTAGAACAAAATCTTATAAAGCCAAAAGCTAAAATTGGTTTGGGTTTTTTTGTTAATTCTTTAAATAAATGGAGAAATGATTTGAAAATTAAAAAATCAAATCATGTCAAATTATTACAAATTGTCCTGGATGAATCAGGTTATTCAGCAATGCTTAAAAATAAAAAAGATTTAGATAACGAAAACAGACTAGAAAATATTAAAGAGTTACTAAGTGCTATGAAGGAGTTTGATAATTTGGAAAGTTTTTTAGAGCATGTCTCTCTTGCAACTTCAGTAGATCAGGAATGGGATGGAGAAAAAGTTAATATGATGACAATGCATGCTGCAAAAGGTTTAGAATTTGATGTAGTTTTTTTACCTGGCTGGGAGGAAGGATTATTCCCACATCAAAAATCTATAGAAGAAAAGGGCCAAAAAGGCCTCGAAGAAGAAAGAAGGCTTGCTTATGTTGGGATAACTAGAGCCAAACAAAAAGCTATAATTTCATTTTCTATGAATAGGTTTTATCAAGGTGACTGGATTGACAGTATGGCGTCAAGATTTATTGATGAGTTACCAGAAAAAAATTTAGAAAAAAATTCATTTTTTGATAATGAAGATAATACTGAAGAGGATTTTGAGTTCAACCAAGATTTTGATGTAGAAGAAGGAACCAGAAGTCCAGGATGGATACGATACCAAAAAAGAATAAAGTGATAAATAAAATTAAGATTTTAAGAAATAAATTGAAACAACACAACATAGATGGATATGTTGTTCCAAAGAACGACGATTATTTTACTGAATATTCTAGAGTTAATAGACTTAAAATAATATCAAATTTTAGCGGATCAGCTGGTCTTGCCATAATTTTAAAAAATAGAAATTATTTATTTACAGATGGAAGGTATTCAATTCAAAGTCAGATCGAATGTGGTAAAAATTTTAAAATAATTGGTATTGAAAAATTAATCAATTGTAATTTATTTAAAAATCTTACTCTTGGTATTGATCCAAAGCTTTTTACTTACAAACAAATTAAAAAGTTTTTCTTAAAATTTAATACTGTAAAATTTATTAATGAAAACTTAATAGATCAAATAGAAAAATTTAAAATCAATAATACAAATCCATTCTTTCATTTAAATAAAAATATTGTTGGGGAAAGTCATAATTCAAAATTAAATAAAGTTTCGAGATATTTAAAAAAAAATAAATCTGATTATTTATTTATCAGTGCACCAGAAAATGTGGCATGGATTTTAAATATAAGAGGTAAGGATGGCCCAAATACCCCTATGCCAAACTCAAGATTGATAGTTAGTAAAACCAAAAGATTCTATATAATAGCTAACAAGATAAAATGTAAAAAACTAATTAATCAAAAAATTATAAAACCTAATCAAATTATAGATTTAAAAGAAATCTCAAAATTTAAAGGTAATAGTTTTATTATTGATGAAAATACTTGTTCAATTTATTTTGAAAATTTAATTAAATCAAAATTTAAAATAAAAAAAAAAGAAGATCCAATTTATTATTTAAAATCAATTAAGAATAAGACTGAAATAAATCATATGATTAAATCACATATATCTGATGGTGCAGCACTAACTAAATTTTTATACTGGATAAAAAATAAAAATAGAAAACAAATTAATGAAGTACAGGCACAAAATAAATTGGAAAAATTTAGAAAACAAAATAAAAATTATCTTTATCCAAGTTTTGATACAATAGCGGGAACTGGAAAAAATGGAGCAATAGTTCATTATAGAGCGAAACCGGATAATTGTAGGATTATAAGAAAAAAAGACATATTTTTGTGTGATTCAGGTGGTCAATACAAATATGGAACAACAGATGTTACTAGAACTCTTTGTTTCTCTAAACAAAATAAGAATATAAAAAATATTTTCACCAAAGTATTAAAAGGCCATATTGCGGTAGCAAATACGGATCTAAAAAAGGATAATATTGGAAAAAAAGTTGATATTAGAGCAAGAAAATTCCTCAAAAAAAGTAATTTAGATTATGCTCACGGAACTGGCCATGGAGTAGGTTTTTTTCTTAATGTTCATGAGGGACCGCAGTCAATATCTAAGATAAATAAGGTAAAAATCAAAGAAGGAATGATTTTAAGTAATGAACCTGGTTTTTACAAAAAAAATAAATTTGGAATTCGTATAGAAAATTTAATCTACGTGAAAAAACAAAATAAAAATTTAGTTTTTGAAAATTTGACAATGGCCCCTATTGAAAAAGATTTAATTAATTTTAATCTTCTAACTAATTTTGAAAAGAATTATTTATTTAAATATCATTTAAATGTGTATTCCAAAATATCAAAATATCTAAATTCAAATGAAAAAAAGTGGTTAGCTAGTCTTATTTAACATTTTTAGAAATTCATCTTGATCAATAATTTTAATTTTTAATGCTTTAGCACTTTCTATTTTTTTTTTGGTTGGTTTTTCACCAGTAATTAAATAATTTAATTTTTTAGACACACTGCTCACAGTTGTGCCAGAATTTTCCTCAATTAATGATTTTACTTCTGCTCGACTTATACCGTCTAATTTACCAGTTACTAAAAAAGACTTACCTTTCAATAAACCGTTTTTTTCTTCATTTTTGGATTTTTTTATGTTTAATAATTTTTCTAGTTCATTTAAGACTTCTAGGTTAATTGGTATTGAAAAAAAATTTTTTACTGAATTAATTTGTGTTTCTCCAATTCCATCGATATTTAATAATTCATCATAATTGTTTTTTTTTGATAAGTTTTTAAAGTTAGTAAATGAGACAAAGTATTTCGATAATAATTTCGCATTTTCTAAACCTATATGCCTAATACCTAAAGAATATATTAATCTTTCTAATGAGATATTTTTTTTTTCATTAATAGAATATTTTAAATTCTCTACAGAAAGTTTCCCCCACCCTTCTAAATTTTCAATTTTATTATAATCTAATTTAAAAATATCTTGTGGAAATTGTACTAATTTTAATTTCCAAAAACTTTCTACAATTTTTTTTCCAAAGCCATCAATATTAAAAGCATCCTTTGATACAAAATGCTTTAATTTTTCTACAGATATTTTTTCACAAAAATACCCTTCACTAGAACATCTTCTAACAGCATCATTTTTTTTAGTTATTAAGTTATATTCTTTTATTGTTTTTGAGCCACAAGAGGGGCACTTTTCTGGAAAAATAAATTTTAGGTTGTTTCTTTTTCTTTTTTTTAAATCTACAGAAAGAATATGTGGTATTACGTCTCCAGCTCTTTCTACTGTTACTGTATCGCCAATCCTAATATCTTTTCGAATTATCTCATCCTCATTGTGTAAAGTTGCATTGGATACTTGTACTCCACCAATATTAATTGGTTTAATTTTTGCAACTGGAGTTAAAGCCCCGGTTCTTCCAATTTGAATTTCAATATCCTTGATTTGAGAAACTGCCTTATTTGAGGAAAATTTATGCGCTATAGCCCACCTTGGAGCGTTAGCAACATTTCCTAATCTTTTTTGAAGGGCAAAGTCATTAACTTTGTAAACGATTCCATCAATGTCAAAATCTAAATCAGCTCTTTTTTTTTCGATCTCATCATAATTGTTTATTAAATCCTTAACTCCACTAATTAATTTATTTAAAGGATTAATTTTAAAACCCCATTCTTTCAATTTTTTTAAATAATCAGATTGATTTTCAACTTCTAAACCCTTTTGAAAGCCAAAAGTATAAGCGATAAAGTTTAGTGGAATTTTTTTAGTATCTTCAGGATTTTTTTGTCTTAAAGAGCCTGATGCTGCATTTCTTGGATTTGCAAATTTGTCTTTCAAAAATTCAAAATCACTATTTTGAATAAAAACTTCTCCCCTAATATCAATTTCCTCTGGAAAACCTTTTGATGATATTATTTTTGGAATATCTTTGATGGTAGTTAAATTATTAGTTATATCCTCACCTTCTTTACCATCCCCTCTGGAAAGACCTCTCACAAGGTGCCCATTTTTGTATGTTAATGAGGCAGATATACCATCAATTTTGGGTTCAGCACTATATAGAATTTTAAAACCTTCTTTTTTTGATAGAAAATTTGTAATTTTTTTTTCAAAATTTATTAAATCTTCCTCTGAGAAAGCATTAGATAAAGATAACATTGGAATTTTGTGTGAAGCTTTCTTAAAACTTTTGGATGGTCTATGACCTACTACTTTAGAAGGTGAATTTTTAGAACTCAAGAAAATATGACTACTTTCTAACATCATAATTTCTTTTTTTAAATCATCATAAACTTTATCTGATACAAGAGATTTATTTTTATCAAAATAAAATTTATTAAATTTATTAATTAACTTTACTTTTTGTAAATATTGTTTGGTGATTTCGCTTTTTTTCATCTCAATTAAAAAGAGATTTAAATTTTCTGATTACAAAATTGCTCTTCTTATTTTTGCTTGTAAGAAGTTTTTTATTTTCATTGTATGTTTTATCAAACATAGCATAAGATTTTTCATACCACTCAGAGGATTGATAATTGTAACCCAAAAGTTTAGCATACTTTTTAGCTTCATTATTCAACCCAATTAGATAATAGATTTCTACTAATCTATATAATGCTTCCTCTGTATATATACTTCTATCGTAGTTATCCACGACAGACCGAAATCTATTTATTGCAGAAATCCATTTTTTTTTATCTACGTAATATCTTCCAATATACATGTCTTTTGAAGCAAGAATATCATTTATTAAATCCATTTTAAAATTTGCATCCATTGAGTATTCTGAATTTGGATATTTTTTAATTAAAATTTCAAAAATTTCCTTAGATTTTAAAATAGAGTTAAGATCCTTTTTTTCATCAACAATTTGTTCGTAATAACAAAGAGCTAATAAATAATAAGCATAATCTAAATCGTTGTGATTTGAATAAATTTTTATAAATCTTTCTAATTCTGCCATTGAATCAGCATAGTAATCTTGGATGTAATATGAATAAGCTGCCATTAGAGCAGATTTTGGTGCCCATTCAGATTGAGGGAAAAGAATTTCAGCTTCATTAAATTTTTTTGCTGCAAATAATACGTCTCCACCATCAAGTGCAACCTTACCCTCTTTGTAAGCTTCTAGAACTTGAGCGTCTAAGCTTTTTTCTTTGATAACAGATTTTTTAACTGTTTCATTGGAACATGAGGTAAAAAGAAAAATTAATAGTACTAAAAAAAAATGCGCAACAAAATTCATAATTACTTATATATTAATTTGAAGTCTAATTTAAAAGTTTTCTTGACTTAAGCTATAGATCTTAACAAATTTTTGTTGATTAATGTATGTGGGAGATTTTTTTCTTTGATTTCCAGTATAGAAAAATTCTCTTTATCTTTAAAAACTTCTCTTAGTAATTGATTTGTTAAATAATGACCACCCTGAGAACACCTAATACTAGCAACAATCCTATAACCTGTTGTGTAAAGATCACCAATACAATCCAAAATTTTATGATTTACAAACTCTTTATCATTTCTCAGTCCCTCTGCATTTAATACTTCCTCACCTTTTACTACTACTGCATTTTCTAGGCTTCCACCTTTAGCCAATCCATTTTTTTTGATCATCTCAATATCCTCAAATAAGCAATAAGTTCTTGAATTATAAATATCTCTAAGATCATCATCATAAACTTTGACTTTGTTTCTTTGATTTCCAATTATGTTATTTTTATATTTTAATTCAAAATCAATATCCAGACTTAGCGTTGAAGGTTTTATAGATATAAATTTTTCACCTTCTGAATATTTTACCTCTTTTTTAATTTTTATAACTTTAATTGGAGAGTTACTAAACTCGAATCCTGAAGAAATTATTCTATCTATAAATATCTTTGCTGAACCATCTAAAATTGGTACTTCCTCATTATCAATTTCAATTAATGCATTATCAATTCCTAAACCAAACAAAGCCCCCATTAAGTGCTCAATAGTAGAAACTTTTGCACCAAACTCGTTCTCTACTGTTGTATTTAAAGATGTATTCGTGACATTATTAAAACTTGGGTAGACTATATTGTTTAATTTTAAATCAACTCTTTTAAATACAATTCCAAAATCAGGTTCTGCAGGCTTAATGCAAACATTAACATTTAGTCCACTGTGCAAAGCTATACCACTAAAAGAAATATTACTTTTTAAAGTTTTTTGAGTTAAATATGACACGACACACTTTTAATTTGTATCTGATGAAATTTAAAAACAACTAATGTTACAAGATAAGACGGTATTAACTAAATAATTGAAAAAATTTTTCAAAAAAACCTTTTTTTTTATAGCTTTTTGAAATTAAACTAATTTCATTCTGATTTTGACCAATTTTTACCTTGTGC
>CACKYY010000013.1 GCA_902604525.1 uncultured Pelagibacteraceae bacterium
TTTGGCACAGAGGTGCAGTAGATGCAGATGGAAAAACAGGAGATGGTGCAGGTATTCATGTTGAAATTCCAAAAGATTTTTTTGTCGAAAAAATAGAAGTGACTGGTCATACCCATGATAACTCTGAAATCGGCGTTGGTATGATTTTTTTACCTAGAAATGATTATGAAGCTCAAGAAAGCTGCAAAACAATCGTGGAGAGTGAATTAACAAAAAATGGTTTTAGTATTTATGGTTGGAGACAAGTTCCAATTAACCCAAACGTATTAGGCGAAAAGGCACTTCAGACTATGCCTGAAATCATTCAGGTTTTGTTTAAATCGTATGATCCAGAACTTATAAATAAAGATCTAGAAAGAAAAATATATGAAACTAGAAGAAAAATAGAAAATGAGGCATTTAAAAAATCCTTAAATCATTTTTACATTTGTTCATTAAGCTCTAAGTCTATTATTTACAAAGGTATGTTTTTAGCTGAGGCAATTTCAGATTTTTATTTAGATTTAAAAGATGAAAGATTTATTTCAAGATTTGCAATTTTTCATCAAAGATTTTCGACGAACACGGCTCCAAGTTGGAATTTAGCCCAACCATTTAGAGCAATCGCTCATAATGGTGAAATAAATACATTCAGGGGAAATAAAAATTGGATGAAAGTTCATGAACAAGAAATGAATAGCAATCTTTTTGAAAATATAGAAAATTTAAAACCAGTAATTCAACAAGGTACTTCAGATTCTGCTGCGCTAGATAACGTTTTTGAATTACTCAATATTTCTGGTCAGCCTGCACCTCTAGCTAAGTTAATGTTGGTTCCAGATGCGTGGTCTAAAAAAAATGAAACTTTACCTAAAGATCACCAACAATTGTTTAATTTTTTAAACAGTACAATGGAACCATGGGATGGTCCGGCAGCTATTGCAGGAACAGATAACGAATGGGTAATTGCTGCTAATGACAGAAATGGATTGCGACCATTAAGATATGCAATTACAAAAGATAAATTATTGTTTGCAGGATCAGAGACTGGCATGATTGAACTTAATGAAAAAAGAATACTTTCTAAGGGTAGATTAGGACCAGGAGAAATCATTGGTGTTAGAATTGAAAAAGGAAAAGTTTTTAAAAACAAGCAAATTAAAGATTATCTAGCAAAAGAGTATAAACATTTTAATTCCCAAATTATTGACTTAGATGAAAAATTAACAATTTCTGATGAGAAAAATTCTTATTCTGGAGACGAATTAAGAAGAAGACAATATGCATTTGGAATTAGTTTAGAAGATTTAGAATTGATATTACATCCGATGGCAGAGGATGCTAAAGAAGCTATAGGATCGATGGGAGATGATACTCCTCTGGCAGTATTATCAGACAGATACAGACCTATATATCATTTTTTTAGACAAAACTTTAGTCAAGTAACAAACCCTCCGATAGACTCTTTAAGAGAAAATAAAGTGATGAGTCTAAAAACAAGATTTGGAAATCTTGGAAATATCCTAAATTTTGACAATCTAACAAAGCAAAATATTTACGTTTTAAACAGTCCAATTTTATCAAATTCACAATTTGAGAAATTCATTAATTTTTTTGGTAAAAATTCCTCTACAATTGATTGTACTTTCTCAGACAATGAAAATTTGCACGAGTCTATAAAAAGAATTCAAAAAGACGCAGAAATAGCAGTAAGACAAGGAGTTACACAATTAATTTTGAGTGACAAAGAGCTTTCAAACGTGAAGCTTCCAATTCCGATGTTACTCGCAGTTGGTGCGATCAACTCATTTTTAATTGAAAAAAAATTGAGAGGGTATGTCTCTATCAATGTCCAGTCAGGAGAAGCAATGGATACTCACTCTTTTGCAACTTTAATTGGAGTTGGTGCAACTACAGTAAATCCATATCTAGCGTTTGACAGCTTATATCAAAGGCATGAAAAGAAATTGTTTGGAAAATTTAGTTTTGATGAATGTGTTGAAAGATATATCAAGTCAGTAAATGCAGGACTTCTTAAAATAATGTCTAAGATGGGTATTTCTGTTTTAAGTTCTTATAGAGGAGGATGTAATTTTGAGACGGTTGGTTTAAGTAGAACAATTGTTTCAGACTATTTTCCTGGAGTAGTATCAAAAATTTCAGGTATAGGCCTAACAGGAATTGAAAAAAAAATTAGAGAAATACACAAAGAAGCTTTTGAAAGTAGTGATACAATTCTCCCTATAGGTGGAATTTATAGATATCGAAAAAATGGAGAGACTCATCAGTATCAAGGAAAATTAATTCATTTACTTCAAAGTGCTGTAGGTTCTAATTCTTATGATGCTTACAAAAGATATGCAGAGGGTGTTTATAATTTACCACCAATAAATTTGAGAGACTTGATCGATTTTAGAGAAAAAAAATTAAAAGGTTCAATTGATATTTCAGAGGTTGAGCCTCTAGCAAATATATTAAAAAGATTTGGTAGTGGGAGCATGTCACACGGCGCCTTGTCAAAAGAGGCTCATGAAACATTAGCTACTGGAATGAATAGAATTAAAGGTGCTTCTTGTAGTGGAGAGGGAGGAGAGGACGAAAAAAGATTTAAGGTCTTAGAAAATGGAGATAGCGCAAATTCTAGAGTGAAACAAATAGCTTCTGCAAGATTTGGAGTTACAGTTAATTACTTAAACAATTGTAATGAAATTGAAATTAAAATTGCTCAAGGAGCAAAACCTGGAGAAGGTGGTCAGCTTCCTGGATTTAAGATTACGAAGGAAATTGCGAGACTTAGACATTCTACACCAGGAGTAACATTAATCTCCCCTCCACCACATCACGATATTTATTCAATCGAAGATCTTGCGCAATTAATATATGATTTAAAACAAATTAATCCTAAAGCAAGAATAGGAGTAAAACTTGTTGCTTCTTCTGGTGTTGGGACAATCGCAGCTGGTGTTGCGAAGGCTAAAGCAGATATAATTTTAATATCAGGACATAATGGTGGAACTGGAGCAACACCTCAAACAAGTGTTAAGTATGTTGGAATTCCATGGGAAATGGGTTTGACTGAAGCTAATCAAGTTTTAACTTTAAATAACCTTAGACACAAAGTTACTTTGAGAACTGACGGAGGAATTAAAACTGGAAGAGATGTTGTTATTGCAGCCATGATGGGAGCTGAAGAGTATGGAGTTGCTACTACAGCTTTGGTGGCAATGGGCTGTATTATGGTAAGACAATGTCATTCGAACACTTGTCCAGTAGGTGTTTGTACCCAAGATGAAAAATTGAGAGAAAAATTTACTGGTACACCAGAAAAGATAGTCAATCTTTTTACATTTATCGGAACTGAAGTAAGAGAAATATTAGCAAAACTAGGATTTAAATCTTTAAATGATATAATTGGTAGAACCGATTTATTAAGGCAGGTTAGTAAAGGATCTCCAAATTTAGATGATTTAGATTTAAACCCGCTATTTGTTCAAACTGATACAGGAAATAATAAAAGGTATTGTGATAATCCGGAAATAAATAGTGTACCAGACACTTTGGATCAAGAGATTTGGCCTGAAGTAGAAAAGTCTTTAGATAGTTCAGAAAAAATTGAAAAGGTTTATCCAATTCAAAATACTCATAGAGCTGTTGGAACAAGAATTTCTCATCATCTCTACAAAAAATATGGATATGAAAAACTTAATGATGATTTTTTAATTTTAAATTTTAAAGGCTCTGCTGGACAATCTTTTGGAGCATTTTCCTCTAAAGGTTTAAAATTAGTTCTTAAGGGAGATGCTAACGACTATGTTGGAAAGGGTTTATCAGGTGCAACAATTTCAATTAAATTACCAGAGGAAAGTAATTTACTTTCTAATGAAAATACAATTATAGGAAATACAGTTCTTTATGGTGCTACTTCGGGCAAACTTTTTGCGGCAGGTCAAGCAGGAGAAAGATTTGCAGTAAGAAATTCTGGAGCTACAACAGTGATCGAGGGATGTGATTCTAATGGTTGTGAATATATGACAGGTGGAATGGTAGTAATTTTAGGAGAGGTAGGAGATAATTTTGCAGCAGGAATGACAGGTGGTATGGCTTTTATTTACGATAAATCTCGCCAATTTACAAAAAAAGTAAATCCCGAGTCAGTTGTTTGGCAAACTGTAGAAACAGATTATTGGAAAGAAATTTTAAAAAATTTAATATCTGAACATTCTAAGGAAACAGGATCTGAATTTTCAAGAAATATAATTGAAAATTATGATGGGGAGTTAATTAATTTTGTTCAAGTTTGTCCTAAAGAAATGTTAGATAAACTAGACAACCCAATAACTATTAAAGGCATTAAAAAAGTTAGTTAGATTAATAGTTTCAACTCTTTAAGTATTATTTTTAGACCTTTCTTACTAGACAAACTATGATCACCATTTTTGACTACATTTAACTTTTTCTTTGCATTTGGAAAAAGTTTTAAAACTTTTCTAGAATAGGAAACCTTTACAGCCTCATCTTTTTCTCCATGAACCATAGTAACCTTAATTTTTAAATTAATTTTTTTATTTAAAACTTTGTTTTTTCTTCCATCTTTAATTAGTTGATATGTTATTGGATATTCATAATTCCCATGTTTTAAATTATAAATCCCTTTCGTAATTGTTTCTTTTTTCATTTTTTTGGAAAATTTTTTCCACATAATATTTTCTAAAAATTCAGGAGCTGACCCAATTCCTAAAAAACCAACAATTTGATTTTTAAAAATTTTAAATTGTTTTAAAGCAATCCAAGCACCCATACTTGAACCTATAAATATTATTTTCTGGTCTTTTGCATATTTTTTAACTAATTTTGAAGTTTCATCGCTCCATTTTGAAATATTACCTTTTGTAAATTTTCCTGAAGATTTACCATGCCCTGAATATTCAAGTGCCAAAAAATTAATTTTATTTTTTTTAGTAAAATTTAGTAATGCTTTAGGCTTCTCTCCTTCGAGATCTGACATAAATCCATGCAGAAAAACTATAGACAAACTATTTTTAAAAATTTTAGAAATATATCTAATTTTCTTAGTTTTTGAGATCTTATGATATCTGAAATTTGCCATTTCGTTTATATATTTAGTCTAATAATATATAAGTTTATCAGATGGCAACTAATTTAAAAGTTTTACAAGTTATACCCAAATTAGGATATGGAGGTGCGGAAACAGGCTGCTTTGATATAGCCCATTATTTGCCTGAAAATAATTGTAAGTCATTTATTGTAACTAGTGGCGGTGAATTACTTAAGTTTGTTGACAAAAAAAAGGTAAAAATTTTTAAGCTTCCTGTGCAGAGTAAAAATCCTTTATTAATTATTATTAACTCAATTATTTTAATTGGAATTATTTTATTAAATAATATTTCGATAGTTCATGCTCGAAGTCGAGCACCTGCATGGTCCTGTTTGATAGCAACAAAAATAACTGGAAGAAAATTTGTGACAACTTTTCATGGTACTTACAATTTTAAAACTAATTTGAAAAAATTTTACAATTCGGTAATGGTAAGATCTGATTTAATTATTGCAGGATCAAATTTTATATTTTCTCATATTAAAGAAAATTATTCTATGTATTTAAATTATAAAAAAAAATTCTTAGTGATCTTTAGAGGTATTAATGTTGATTATTTTGACTCATCCACAACTCTTGAAAATGATGAAAAAAAATTATTAAAACAATGGGATATTAAGAAAGATAAAAAAATTATACTTTTGCCAGGTAGGCTAACTTCTTGGAAGGGCCAGGAAGTATTTATTGAAGCAGTCAATTTAATTAATATAGAACTTGGATATGAAGCATTTTATACTGTCATTCTTGGTAGTGATCAAGGTCGTGAGCTTTATAAAAAAAAATTAGTTAGACTCTCAGAACAATACAGGATGTCAAAACAAATACGATTTATAGATCATTGTAAAAATATGGCTTTAGCTTACAAAGTTTCAGATATAATAGTTTCAGCTTCAAATGAACCAGAAGCTTTTGGAAGAGTGTCAGTGGAAGCCCAATCTATGGGAAAACCTATAGTAGCCAGCAATATCGGTGGTTCGAATGAAACAATCATTGATGAAAAGACAGGTTTTTTATTTGAGTCGAACAATGCCAAATCTTTAAGTAAACAGATTTTAAGAGTTCTTAATATGGATGAAACATCTATAAAAATGATGGGAATAGAGGCAAGAAAAAACGTTACTCAAAGATTTAATGTTGAAAAAATGTGTTTTTCTACTTATTCAGAGTATAAAAGACTATTAAATTAAATGCCTACAATAACATTACCAGACGGGAATAATATAAATTTTACAAAAAAAGTTACTGGAGTTGAAGTAGCCGAGAAAATAAGTAAGTCATTAGCAAAACAAGCAATGGTTATAAGTGTCGATGGTGAACTTAAAGATTTAGATTATTTAATAGAAAAAGACTGTTCAGTAAAAATTTTTACTTCAAAAAATCCAGAAGGGCTGGAAACAATTAGACATGACACAGCTCACATATTGGCAATGGCTGTTCAAGAATTATTTCCTGGAACTCAGGTTACAATTGGTCCAGTTATTGAAAATGGGTTTTATTATGACTTTGCTAGAAAAGAACCATTTACTGAAGATGATTTAGTCAAAATTGAAAATAAGATGAAAGAAATTGTAGACAGAGATGAAATTACTAAGAGAGAAGTTTGGGACAGAAATAAAGCTATTGATCATTTTAAAAAAAAAGGTGAAATTTATAAATCTGAGTTAATTAAAGCTATCCCAGAAAAAGAAGATGTCTCAATTTATTTTCATGGTGATTGGCATGATCTTTGTAGAGGTCCTCATTTATCTTCAACAGGTAAAATTGGAAAGTATTTTAAACTCACCAAAGTTTCTGGTGCTTATTGGAGAGGAGATTCAAAAAATGAAATGCTTCAAAGAATATATGGCACTAGTTGGGCAACCCAAAAAGATTTAGATCAACATCTTAAAAGAATAGAGGAAGCTGAAAAGAGAGATCATAGAAAATTAGGAAAAGAAATGGATTTATTTCATTTTAGAGAAGAAAGTCCTGGATCTGTTTTTTGGCACGAAAGAGGCTGGGCATTATTCCAAAATTTAATTAATTATATGAGAAATAGACAGGATGAAGCTGGTTACAAAGAAATAAATACACCGGAGGTATTGGATAGACAATTATGGGAGAAATCAGGACATTGGGGGAAATATGGTGAAAACATGTATACATCCGAAACTCCAGATGAGAAGGTGTTTGCAATAAAACCTATGAATTGCCCAGGACACGTCCAGGTATTTAATCAAGGACTAAAAAGTTATCGAGATCTTCCTTTGCGTTATGCAGAGTTTGGAAAAGTTCACAGATATGAACCATCAGGAGCATTACATGGTTTACTTAGGGTTAGAGCTTTTACACAAGACGATGCACATATTTTTTGTTCAGAAGAACAAATTACAAGTGAGTGTTTAATTGTTACTAATTTAATTTTGGATATTTATAAAGACCTTGGGTTTGAAAATGTAATTCTTAAATATGCGGATAGACCAGAGGTTAGAGTTGGGGATGATGCAGTTTGGGATAAAGCTGAAGCATCTTTACTCGAAGCAGTAAAAGCCTCAAAGTTAGAATATAGTATTAACAAGGGAGAAGGAGCATTCTATGGTCCCAAAATTGAGTTTGTTCTAAGGGATGCAATTGGTAGAGATTGGCAATGTGGAACTTTGCAAGTTGATTTAAATTTACCAGAGAGATTAGGTGCCTCTTATGTTGATAAAGATGGAAGTAAGAAAATTCCTGTAATGCTTCATAGAGCTTTATTTGGATCTTTAGAGAGGTTTATTGGAATTTTAATTGAAAACTATGCTGGTAAATTTCCCTTCTGGATATCACCTTTACAAACAATGGTAATTCCTATTTCAGAAGAATTTAATGATTATGCTACTGATATATCTAAGAAAATTATACACGCAGGTATTAGCTCTTCTGTTGATTTAAAAAATCAAAATTTAAATTATAAAATACGAGATCATTCGTTGGCTAAAATCCCTCTTTTATTAATTTGTGGTAAAAAAGAAGTTGACTCCAATTCTGTAACGATTAGAAGATTAGACTCTAACAAACAAGAAAATATGGATATAGAAAAATTCTTAAAAACTTTCTCTGCTTTAAATAAAGCATCTTCAAACTAAGTGGCAGATTTTAAACAAAATTATTTTCAAAGAAGAACTAAGGATAGAGGCCCGAGATCTAATAATAGAATCTCCTCTCCTGATGTTCAGGTTATAGCAAGCGATGGTGAAAATCTTGGTGTACTTAATACCAATGAAGCTATCTCAATGGCAAAAAATCAAGGGCTTGATTTAATTGAAATAGCTCCAAATGCAAACCCTCCGGTTTGTAAAATCATGGATATGGGTAAGTACAAATATGATGCCCAAAAAAAAGCAAATCTTGCAAAAAAGAAACAAAAAATAGTTTTGTTAAAAGAAATTAAAATGAGACCTGTAACAGAAACGCATGATTATGATTTTAAAGTTAAAAATGCAAAAAAATTTATCGCTAAAGGGGATAAGGTAAAATTCACAATTAGATTTAAAGGTAGAGAACTACAACACTCACACTTGGGAAACGAGTTAATGGGCAAAATCAAGGAAGACATGAAAGATATTGGTAAGGTAGAGCTTCATCCAAAATTTGATGGTAAGCAAATGATTATGGTTATCCAACCTTTATAGGGTTTAATAGAGGTTGTAAAATTATACCATTCTTTGTATAAGTCCGCAGAATTATGCCTAAATTAAAAACAAAAAGCTCAGCAAAAAAAAGATTTAAGATATCAGCGAAGGGGAAAGTGATGACAGCCCAAGCTGGAAAGAGGCACGGCATGATTAAAAGAACAAATTCTCAAATTAGAAAATTAAGAGGCACTACAACAATGTCCAAGCAAGATGGAAAAATTGTCAAATCATACATGCCCTACAGTTTAAGAGGTTAATAATGGCGAGAGTTAAAAGAGGTGTAACAAGTAAAGCTAAGCATAAAAAAGTCTTAAAAGCTGTAAAAGGCCAATGGGGCAGAAGAAAAAATACTATAAGAGTTGCAAAGCAGGCAATGGAAAAATCAATGCAATATGCTTATAGAGACAGAAGAAACAAAAAAAGAGATTTCAAATCTTTATGGATACAAAGAATCAACGCAGGTGTCAGAGCTGAAGGAATGACATATTCTAAATTCATAAACGGTTTAAGTAAATGTGGTATTGCAATAGATAGAAAGATTCTTGCTGAAATTGCTTATGATAGCCCAGAGGCATTCAAAACAATTGTACAAAAAGCCCAATCAGCATTGAATTAATTTTCATTGTTGTTTTTCTAGGCTTAACAAATATTCTACAGATATGTCTGATATTAAAAAAATAAAACATGAATTCTTACATAAATTAAATGCAGATTTAAACATTGAAAGTATAAATCAAATCAAATCTGAGTTATTTGGCAAGAATGGTAAAATTTCTAATTTGTTTAAAAATCTTGGATCTTTACCAACTGAAGAACGGAAAAAATTTGCATCGGATTTAAATTTTATAAAAGATGAACTACAAGAAAAAATTAATAAAAAAATTCAAGAAATAGAAATTAAAGAAATAAATTCTAAGCTAGATAATGAAAAAGTAGATGTAACTCTACCTGAAAGAGATATTGTTCAAGGTAAGATACATCCTGTTTCTCAAGTTATAGATGAAATATCCTCTATATTTTCTGAAATTGGTTTTAGCGTTGAAGAAGGACCAGATGTAGAGAATGAGCATTACAATTTTACTGCATTAAATACCCCAGACAACCATCCAGCAAGAGACATGCACGATACTTTTTATTTAGATGATAAAAAAGAATTACTTTTAAGAACTCATACATCTCCAGTTCAAGTAAGAACAATGCTAAAAGGGAAACCTCCTTTTAAAATTATTGCTCCTGGCAGAACATATAGATCTGACAGTGATCAAACTCATGCTCCAATGTTTCATCAAGTTGAGGGACTTCATATTGATAAAAATGTGAATATGGGACATTTAAAAGGTTGCCTAAATTATTTTATAAAATCCTTTTTTGAAGTTGATAAAATCAAAATGAGATTTAGACCAAGTCACTTTCCCTTTACAGAACCATCGGCCGAAGTTGACATTGGTTATGAATTGAAAGATGGCAAAATAGTCATTGGTGAAGGAGATAAATGGTTGGAGATTTTAGGTTGTGGGATGGTGCATCCAAATGTACTTAAAAATGTAAAAATAAATACAGACAAGTATCAAGGTTACGCATTTGGGATTGGCATAGATAGACTGGCAATGCTTAAGTATGGAATAAATGATCTAAGAGCTTTTTTTGAAACTGATTATAGGTGGCTAAATCACTTTGGGTTTGATCCATTAGACGTACCATCAAATTACAGAGGCCTTAGTCGATGAAATTTACAATAGACTGGCTTAAAGAACATCTTGATACTAAATTCAAGGATAATCAAATAATAGAGAAGTTGACAGATGTTGGACTTGAAGTTGAGAGCTTTGAAAAAGTTAGTTCTGAATTAGATAATTTTAAAGTAGCAAAAATTATAAATGCTGAGCAACACCCAAATGCAGACAAGTTAAAAGTATGTGATGTTGATATAGGTGAACAAAATACAGTAAAAGTTGTTTGTGGAGCACCTAATGCCAAGAAAGACCTTTTGACTGTTTATGCCGGACCTGGGTCTGTGATTCCAAAAAATAACATGAAACTCACAGTTAGCAAAATAAGAGGTGTAACTTCATATGGGATGTTGTGCTCAGAGTCAGAATTAAATTTATCTGATGAAAGTGATGGAATAACAGAACTAAAGTTAAATAAATACTCTGACAAAGTAGGTAAAAATTTTTTTAAAAATAATACTGAAAAAGTTATTGATTTATCCATCACTCCTAATCGACCTGATTGTTTAGGTGTAAGGGGAGTAGCAAGAGATCTTGCAGCAGCAGGAGTTGGTAAATTAAAAATTATTTCTAATATGAAAATTAAAAATAGTGGGCCTCAAAAAATTACAGTTTCTATTACAAAAGATAAAAATCAAGGTTGTACCATATTTGGTAGTTGTTTAATTAAAGATGTTACAAACAAAGAAAGTCCAAAGTGGCTGAAGGATAAAATCATATCTCTAGGTCAGAAGCCTATTTCAGCAATTGTAGATATAACTAATTATGTGATGCTGGATTTAAATAGACCGCTTCATGCATACGATGCAGACAAAATTGATAAGGAAATTATTGTAAGAAATTCAAAAAAGGGTGAAACATTCGAAGCTCTCGATAATAAAGAGTATAAATTAGATAATGATATGTGTGTTATCTCTGATAAGTCTGGTGTATTAGGTTTGGGTGGAATAATAGGAGGCACACGCTCAGGTACTGAGTTTAATACTAAAAATATTTTGTTAGAATCTGCGTATTTTTTACCTAAATCTATTAGAAAAACTTCAAAGTTGTTGAACATTGATACTGACGCTAAATTTAGATTTGAACGGGGTATTGATCCTCAATCTATTGAAATAGGCTTAGAAAAAGCTGCACAATTAATAACTAAAATTTGTGGAGGAAAAGTTAGTAAGTTTGATATTCAAAGCATTAGGAAAGTTAAAAAAAATAAAATCAAATTTAAAATATCTTTGTTTGAAAAAATTGCAGGCTTTAAAATAAAAGATAAAGAGGTCATAAATATCTTAATAGATTTAGGTTTTAAAGTTACTAAAAAGAAATCTGAATTAGAATTAACAATTCCTACATGGAGACCTGATATCTCTCAACCTATAGATATAGTTGAGGAGATAGTAAGAATTAAAGGTTACAATAATATAGAAACACTAGAACCTGAAAAAAATAGAATTAAAGATACACTTAATAAACAACAAAAACTTTTTCATTTTTTACAACGTTCTGTGGCATCAAAAGGCTATTTTGAGACGGTAACCTGGTCATTTACAGATTCGAAAATAAATAATCTTTTCAGAGAAAATTACAAAGAAATAAAAATAGTAAATCCAATAAGTTCAGACTTAGATGTTTTAAGAAATTCAATATTTCCTAATTTGGCGTTCTATATAAAGAAAAATTTAGATAGAGGATTTAAAGATATTTCTCTTTATGAAATAGGCCCAATTTTTAAGGATAACAACCCTGGAGAACAATTAACACTAATAGGTGGTATAAAATCAGGAAAGATATCAAGATTAAACTGGAATGAAAAAAATAGGTCTGTTGATGTGTTTGATGCAAAAAAAGACACTATTCAGACATTAATTGAAGCTGGATATGATAGGCACAATTTATTTATAAGAGAAAAATCTCCTTCTTATTATCACCCAGGAAAATCTGGTTCTGTTTATCTTGATAAAGACGATATTGATCCAGTTGCTTATTTTGGAGAAATACATCCAAATATTATAAAAAAACTTGATATAAAAACTGAGGCATTGGTCGGTTTTGAGATTTATTTAGATTACTTAAAAGATAAAAAACTTAAACTCAAAGACTCAAAATCCAAATTTCAATTTTCTGACTACCAAAAATCAGACAGAGACTTTGCTTTTGTGGTAGATAAAAATTTTAAAGCCCAAGATTTAATAGAAATAATATCTTCTATTGATCAAAGCTTAATTAAATCAGTAAAAATTTTTGATGTCTATGAAGGTGAAAATATTCCTAAAGATAAAAAGTCTATAGCTCTTAATGTAACAATTCAATCTTCAGAAAAAACATTAGAAGAAAGTGACCTTGAAAAAATTAACAAACTTATAATTTCAACTGTTGAGACTAAATCAGGTGCAAAAATTAGGTCCTAAATGTCAGGCGAAATTGATAATATAAGAAATTTCGCAATTATTGCACATATTGATCACGGAAAATCTACTATTGCTGATCGAATAATTCATAGTTGTGGAGGATTAACCGAACGAGAAATGAAAGCCCAAGTTCTTGACTCAATGGATATTGAAAGAGAAAGAGGAATTACAATTAAAGCTCAAACTGTAAAATTAAATTATAAAGCAAAAGATGGTAAAAAATATATTTTAAACATCATAGACACACCTGGTCATGTAGATTTTAGTTATGAGGTAAGTAGGTCACTTTACGCATGCGAGGGTTCTATTCTTATTGTTGATAGTACCCAAGGTGTTGAAGCGCAGACATTAGCAAATGTATATCAAGCTTTAGATATGAACCATGAAATTGTCCCAGTATTAAACAAAGTTGATTTACCCGCTTCTGATTTAGATAAAACAAAAAAACAAATTGAAGATGTTATCGGTATTGATACTGAAAATGCAATTCCATGTTCTGGGAAAACTGGGGAAGGAATTGAAGAAATTTTAGAACAAATAATAACTACCTTGCCTGCACCTAAAGGAGAAACCAAATCAAATTTAAAATGTTTACTTGTTGATAGTTGGTATGACACTTACTTAGGTGTAGTAATTTTGGTGAGAGTAATTGATGGAAAATTATTAAAAAATATGAAAATTAAAATGATGTCTACCAACCAAGAATATATTGTTGAAAAAGTTGGAGTTTTTACACCCAAACCAACAGACATAAACGAATTAAATACAGGCGAAATAGGATTTATAACAACAGGAATTAAGGTTCTATCAGAGACAAAAGTTGGAGACACTATCTGTGATGCAACAAGACCGTTAAAAGATGTTTTGCCAGGATTTAAGCCTAGCAAACCAGTTGTGTTTTGTGGTCTGTTCCCAGTTGACAGTTCTGAGTATCAAAAATTAAAAGATGGATTAGCTAAACTTCAATTAAATGACGCAAGTTTTTCATTTGAAGCTGAGTCCTCATCGGCCCTAGGACTAGGATTTAGGTGTGGTTTTTTGGGTTTATTACATCTTGAAATAGTAACGGAAAGACTCGAAAGAGAATTTGATGTAAATTTATTAACCACAACCCCAGGGGTTGTTTACAAAATATACCTCAATAATGGGAAAATTTTAGATTTACAAAATCCATCAAGTTTACCAGACCAAACATTAATTAAATTAATTGAAGAGCCATGGATAAAAGCAACAATTATTTCCCCAGACGAATATTTAGGTTCAATAATAAAAATGTGTCAGGATAAAAGAGGAGTACAAACAAATTTAAGTTATTCTGGAAATAGAGCAGTTGTAAATTATGAGCTACCTTTAAACGAAGTAGTTTTTGATTTTAATGATCGTTTAAAATCAATGACGAGTGGATATGCAAGTTTTGATTATGAAATGATTGAACATAGAGAAGGTGATTTGGTAAAACTAGGAATTTTAGTAAATGGAGAGTCTGTTGATGCTTTAGCAATGATGATTCATAAAGATTTTGCTCAAAGAACTGGAAGAGAAGTTTGTGAAAAGTTAAAGAATTTAATTCCCAGACATAATTTTATGATTCCATTGCAAGCAGCGATTGGAGGAAAAATAATAGCTAGAGAAACTATAAAAGGATTTAAAAAAGACGTTTTAACGAAAATTCATGGCGGTGGAGCAACTGACAGAAAAAGAAAACTTTTAGAAAAACAGAAAAAAGGTAAAGCCAAATCAAAGCAGTTTGGGAAAGTAGAGATTCCTCAAGAAGCATTTATTGGGGTACTTAAAATAAGTAAGGATAATTAAATGAGCATATATTCAGAATTAACTATTATCATACCTACGTTTTATCCGGGTAAAATTATAAATAAATGTTTTGCCTCACTCCCAAAAGAGTCAGAGATTTTAATATTAGATAATGGGAATGATCTTGAGCTAGACGAAATAATTAAATTATCAAATTTAAATATTAAACATTTTAAATTGGGTGATGTAGGACTATCAAAATCATTTAATTATGGGGTAAACAAGTCAAAAAACGAAAAAATCTTAATAACACAACCAGATGTATATTTTGAACATGACTCAATAAAAAATTTAATAAGCACATTAAGCTTTTATCCAAACACTGGTATTGTTGCCCCACTTATTTATGAAAAAGGATTATATAGCAGATATGATTTTCTCGACTTAACTTTAAATAAATTTGGTAGAGTTATAAATAAGAAAAGAGCAAAGAATAAATATACAGTTCCTTCAGGTGATTTTTGTGTAGAAGCAGTTAATGCAACAGCTATGTTATTTAAAAAATCATTTATTTACAGTATAAAAGGTTGGGACGAAAACATTTATACATATCATGAAGATGTTGACTTATGTGTAAAAGCAAGACTAAACAAATATCAAATTATTAAATGCTCAAAAGCCTTAGTTCATCATATTGGCTTTGGATCTCATAAAGAAGAAAATAAAGAAAAAGCAGAAAAATCAAGAAACTGGCACTATTGTTGGTCATCTTTGTATTTTAAAAACAAATATAGCTCAAAAAGTAATTTTATATTTTTTTTTGTAGGAAAATTAATTAAATATTTTTTAAAAACTGTATTAAATTTTCTTCTTTTCAGAAGAAAAAAATTAATTTTAAATTTTATGAGATTAAGAGCTTGTTTAAATTACTTGATAATTAAAAAAGCTTCTTATCGCGTTAATATTTAATTATAAAAATGAAAAAAATCTTATTTTACTTTTATTTAAGAGGTTTTTTTAGAATATGTATTTTCATTGTAAGTATTATTTCAGTATTTAATCAGAATTATAAAAAGGAGATATCATTTTATAGATATTTTAAAAAGAAAAGAAAATATAAAAAAAAATTCTTAGAAATATTACATCGACCGAAAATTTTTATTTTTAATTTACCTAATGATACGAAAAAACTAGCAAAAAAAATTTATAATTATGAAATGCTATATTTAGATAATCAAAAAACTAAAGATGGACATAAAAATATATATCAATCAAAAGATAATTTAAATAATTTAAAAGAATTTCGCCAAATCAGTAAATATATTGAAAAATCAGTAAATAAAAATATTTCCAAACACATACATAACAATAAATTAAAACTGATTAAAATCTGGATTGTAATTACTAAGAATTTAGGAAATATGAAAAAACATTCACATTTTAATGCAGATTTTTCAGGTGTTCTATATGTAAGAGTTGACAATAATAAAAATTATCACGGTGGTCTTAAAATACATAATGTTATGGAAGATATAGATATTTATATTTATTCTCACAAAAAAAAAATATTTCAAAAAAGTATTAACAGAAAAAAAAGTTTTGTATTTCAACCAAAGAAAAATGATTTAATTATATTTAATTCTTATATTGAACATAGTGTTATAAATAGAAATTCGAAAGTTATTGATAGAATTTCTCTTCCATTTGATATGGTATTTTAACTTAAAATTTTTAATTTTGATTTTCAATTAAATATTAAAATATTTAGTAATCCTATCTGACGCATTAATCGCATTCTTAGAATAAAAAATATTTTTTGGATCAATTATCATTTTTTCATTTCTTTTAACTTTTTTGAAAAAAATTTCAAAATCTCTTAAAGATTTGATATTTTGATAATTTAAATTATTTAAAAAGTTGAGTTCTTTAATTAAACCTCTTTTAAAATATTTAAGAAAATTAGTAGTTAAACCCAAAGGCTTTTCCGTTAATATATAATCAATAATTACAGAGGATAAATCTGATAACAAACCATCAGAAATTGAAATTAATTCATGTATATCCAGTTGTATTTTAATTAAGTCATTGTCTTTTAAGAAAATTATATTTGAAAATTTCTCTTTAGGTTTTTTAAATACATCAAGAGGATGTGTTTTTATTAAAATCAAAATTTTATTATTTAAAGCTATTTTATTTAATTCTGAAATAAAATTAAATGGCCATTCATCCAGAAAGTGTTGTTTTGATGAGTCACATATTTTTTCAAATTCACTTGTATTTCTAAAAGTCGGAAGCCATAAAATTAGTTTTAACTTTTTTTTATTAAAAAAGATTTTTTTTTTATTAATTAAAATATCATTTCTTGGTAAACCACATTTAATTATTGATTTTTTTTTTAAGCTAAATGCTTTTGACAAAACTCTTTGATACAAGCTTGAAGTTGATATCATAAAGTCAAAATAAAAATTTACTGGTTTTTTGTGTCTATAAAAACCTATTTTTTTAATTGGCATTCCATGCCAAAGGTTAACTAAAATAGGTCCAATATTTTTTTGAGAAAAAAAATATGTGTTATGAGTAAAAAAAACAATTCTTGAAGAAAGAAAATGATAGATACCTACTAAACTTTTTTTTTTAACAAACAATAATTCATTAGTTTTATTTATTTTTATTAAATATTTTTTTTTCCTGAGAGATAAATTTTCATTTAATAACCAAATTAATAACAAATTATTTCTATTTTGGTGAATATAATTAAATAGATGCCAGGAATTATCTGACAAATCTGGATAACTAATAAATACAATTTTTTTTTTATTTGTTTTTATAAAATTTAATTTCAAAAAAAAATTTATAATATTTTTAATAAATTTATATATAAAAATTTTAATCATTAGGTAATTACTGCTCAACAATTAACAAATTTAATAATATTAGATAATGCTATATTTTCTTATTTCTTAATTTATTTAAAGTAATATTTATTTTTGTTGATGAGGTAGTTTTTGTATAAGGAAAATAAATAGTCCTTACTTTATATTTTTTGAAACTCTCTTCAATTTCCTCCCATTTTTTAGTATTATACCAATCGTCCCCAACAAACATTAAATCAAATTTATATTTCTTATAAGCTAAAATTTTATCCATATTATTTTGAGGCACTGCTAGATCAACATATTGGCACGAGGATACTACTTTTATTCGTTCTTTATAAGGTATTACAGCTTTTTTATATTTATATTTTACTAACTTGTCTGAGGTTACTCCAACAATAAGTTTATCACATAACGATTTACTTTTTCTTAAAATTTCTACATGACCAACATGAAATAAATCAAAAACTCCTGTTGTATAACCAATTATTTTTCTTTTCATTTTAGATACTCATTTTTGAATGTTTTTAACACTATATTTTGAAACATTGAATAATTATGAAATTTACCAAATTTATTATCAATTTCTGCTGAAAAGCCAATCTTTTTAGTTTCCAAAACAAAATTTAAATTTATTTTTTCAATATATTTTCTTAAAGGTAATTTGGAATATTTTTTGTTAATTTTTATAACTGGATTTTTACGATAAAGGTTTTCTATTATATTTTTTGATACAAATGGAACCCTTGCTTCTTTCGATGCAGCCATAGACGCAAAGTCCATTCTCCTTAAAAGTGTAGGTAGGTGAAAATCGTAAAAAAAATCTTCAACAAAATCAATCACTTTTCTTCCTGTTGATAGATTTCTAATGTATTTCATGAATCTAACTGTTGGTTTTACTGTATTAGAATATCCATATAGTTCAATAAATTTTCTTACATTTAATTTATTTTGCATTAATGCCCATCTAAAAATTTTATCATATCCAAAAAATATTTCATCCGCGCCCTCTCCCGTTAATACAATTTTATTTTTCTTATTCATTTTTTTACAAACTAAATAAATTAATCCTTCATTTGGTACAGATAAAGGTTCTTTTCTTAATTTAGTTAAATATTTCCAGGTAGATATTAATTCTTGATTGTCTACATTTATGAGCGAAATTTTTTTATTTAATTTTTTTGAAATTTTGCTTGCTGCAATAAATTCATTATTTTTTTTTAATCCTACTGAATAACACTTTTTTACTTTTGATGAATTTTTTAAAATTATTGTACTATCTATGCCACCGCTTAATAATGATGTGCAACTAACATCTCCCATTTGATGATCATAAATAGAATTATCAATTAAATTTTTTATTTTTGTGAAATTGATTTTATTATTTTTTTTTTTAAGGTGATAATATGGTATATTTTGATTTATTTTATTTGTTCTATAACATGACTTTGGAAATTGAGTAAGATTTTTAAAAAAAGTATAATTTGGAGTTGGTGACCTAAACAATTTCCATTCTAAAATTGACAAATGGTCTATTTTTAAATTAAGTAACTTTGCAATACTACCTGGTTCGGAACCAATAACTGTTGTATTTTTATCAAAGTATATGAATAATGGCTTTATCCCAAATCTATCACGAGCACAAAACCATTCAAATTTTTTTTTATCGTATATAATAAAAGAAAACATGCCATCTAAATCATTCAAAATATTTTTTCCTTTTAAAATAAAACCTTTTAAGACAACTTCGGTATCTGAAGTTGTTCTAAGTTTTAATTTATATTTATTGATAATTTCTTTATAATTATATATCTCACCATTAAAAATTAATAAATATCTTCCATCATCTGATTTCATGGGCTGATTAGACCTAGATTTTTTATCCAAAATAGTTAATCGATTATGACCTAAAAAAATTTTTTTATTATTTAGAATTTCAAAAGAAGTATTATCTGGACCTCTCCAACTTTGAGATTTTAATACCTTCGTAAAATTAGACTTTGATATTAATTTTTTTTTTTGATCAACAAATAAGATACCGCACATTACAAAAGTATTATTAAGTTATTATCTATTTAGTATCAATTGTAAATCATAGAAAAATATCTAAAATTAATAAAAATAAAATTTACAAATTTTTTTAATGGAGAGGTGGCCGAGTGGTTGAAGGCGCATGCTTGGAAAGCGTGTAAAGAAGCAATTCTTTCATGGGTTCGAATCCCATTCTCTCCGCCATCAAATAAGCCTTTATTAACAATCTAAATTAACTCTCTTTTGCTAGATTTAGTAAAGATAAATCAGCATTTTTTAAAAAAAATGTTATAATTTTTTTTTCCGAAAATTAAAAAAATGATAAATAAAAACATATATCAAGCAGACTCCATTAAAGTTTTAAAAGGTCTTGAGGCGGTTAGAAAAAGACCAGGAATGTATATTGGAGATACAGATGATGGAACGGGACTTCACCACATGGTCTATGAGGTGGTTGATAACTCTATAGATGAAGCTTTAGCAGGTTACTGTAAAAAAATTTATGTTAAAATTAATTCTGATGGAACAATCACTGTAAGCGATGATGGCAGAGGAATTCCTGTCGATATGCATAAAGGAGAAAAAAAATCAGCTGCAGAAGTTATTATGACTCAACTTCATGCTGGTGGTAAATTTGATCATGATTCCTATAAAGTTTCAGGTGGACTTCATGGAGTTGGTGTATCTGTTGTAAATGCTTTGTCAGCGTCATTACAATTAGAAATAAATAGAGATGGAAAGAAACATTTCATAGAATTTAAAGATGGTGAAGCAAAGGCTCCTTTAAAAGTTGTAGGAAAATCTAAAGAAACAGGTACTAAAATAACATTTTTGCCCTCAAAAGAAATTTTTTCCTCTACAAAATTTATTGCAAGTATTCTTATAAAAAGAATGAGAGAGTTAGCCTTCTTAAACAAAGGTATTAAAATAATTTTCACAGATGCGAGTTTAAAAAAAGAGAAAGTATATGAATTTAAGTTTGACGGAGGCGTGCTTGAGTTTGTAGAATTTCTTGATCAAAAGAGGGAAAAACTACATAATAAAAATGGAAATGACTTATTTAAAAAACCAATTTATATAGAAGGAAAAAAAAACAATTTAGAACTTGAATGTTCCTTAAAGTGGAATGCAAGTTATGTGGAAGATATTTTTCCTTATACAAATAATATTTATCAGAAAGACGGTGGAACACACTTATTGGGTTTTAGAAGTGCTTTAACAAGAGTTATTAATAAATATGCAAATGAACACAATCTTCTTAAAAAAAATAAATTAGCAATTTCAGGTGATGACATTAAAGAGGGATTAACATGTGTCTTATCTACAAAAATTCCTGATCCAAAATTTTCATCTCAGACAAAGGAAAAGTTAGTTTCGTCAGAGGTAAGAATGATTGTAGAAACTCTTATAAATGAAAAATTATCTATATGGTTTGATCAAAATCCATCAGTTGCTAAAATAATTTTGGCAAAAGTAATTCAGGCAGCAATGGCTAGGGATGTAGCAAGAAAAGCAAGAGAAAACGTTAGACGAAAAGGAGCTCTTGAATTGAGTGGTCTTCCTGGAAAATTAGCAGATTGCCAGATAGGTAAACAAGACGGCACAGAATTGTTCATTGTAGAGGGTGATTCAGCTGGGGGATCCGCTAAACAAGGAAGAAACAGAACCAATCAAGCTGTTTTACCCCTTAGAGGAAAGATTTTGAATACTTATGTTGAGGATTTGACAGTTAAAAAAAATGGAAATGGATCAGATAAAAGGACTAAAGCTTTATCAAAAATGATTTCGTCAAATGAGATAGTGACATTAATCAACGCACTGGGCCTGGATCCTAAAGCAGAAGAGATAGATTTAAAAGATTTAAGATATGGTAAAATAATTATTATGACCGATGCAGATGTTGATGGTTCACATATCAGGGCTTTATTGTTAACTTTTTTTAATAATGAGCCATTTAATAAATTAATTGAAAATGGGCATATATATTTAGCTCAACCACCTTTATTTAAAATAAATAAAGGAACTAAAGGTATTTATATAAAAGATGAAAAAGAACTAGAAGATTATATTTTAAATAATAATAAAGAAATTAAGAAAATAAAAAAAGGAACAAAAGAATTTACAAAAGCTTTGGACGTAGAAAAGTCTAAAATGAATATCCAAAGATTTAAAGGTTTAGGAGAAATGAATCCTGAAGAATTGTGGAGCACTACTCTTGATCCAGAAACTAGAAATTTACTTCAAGTACAATATTCAAAAGATCTTAAAAAAGATCAAAGTTTAATACATACACTTATGGGTAATGATGTTGCATTAAGAAAAGATTTTATTGTTTCTAATGCAATTAATGTTCAGAATCTTGATATATAATAATGAAGTTTTTTGAAACTTCAAAACAATACTCTTTTAAAAAATCAACCTATATAAATTTAAGATGGATTGGAATTGTTGGCCAATTCATAGCTGTAAACTTTGTATATTTAATTTTAAATTTTAAATTTAATTTTTTATTATCAAATATAATAATAATTTTTGGTGTTTTTAGTAATTTTTATTTAATTTATGTTTATAAAAAAACTCAACTATCAGATAGGTCTGCTTTTGTCTTTTTATTTCTTGATATAATTCAATTAGCTACTTTACTTTTTTTGACGGGAGGTATTGTTAATCCTTTTGTTATATTTTTATTAATTCCGAGTGTATTTTCCTCATCAAACTTAAGTTTCAAAACTAACTCATTATTAGTAAGTTTAACTGGTATTGCGATTATAATTCTTACTTTTTACTCTACAGATTTGCCCTCACCTTTAAGCGATCATTTTCATGTAAGCCCCTATTATTATTTTTCTATACCTGTTGCATTAATTGTTGCTTTAGTTTTTCTAAACTATTTTGCAATGACTTTTGGATCACAATCTCGTTTAAGAAAAGATGCTTTATCAAAAATGGAAGAAGTAATGGCAAAAGAACACGAATTATTGTCATTAGGCGGTCAAGCCGCTGCCGCTGCACACTCTTTAGGTACTCCACTTTCTACAATCAAAATAATTGCTCAAGACTTAGCCAAACAATTAAATAACAATAAAGAATTTGAAAAAGACCTAGAATTGTTAAATAGTCAGGTAGAAAGATGTAACAAAATTCTAAAACGTTTGAGCTTAAATCCAGTTGAAGAAGACGATTTTATAGATAAAGATTTAGCGATAAGAGATTATTTGTCAGAAATTATCTCATCTTTTAGGGAAATAAGTAATAAAAAATTTGTGTTTAACTTTGATCAAGACTCTAATCCAAAAAAAATAACCAAATCTATTGAGATTGTATACGGATTAAGAAATTTTATTGGTAATGCAAACAAGTTTTCAAGGGATAAAATTTTTATAAATTTGAAAAGTGATAGTGAAATGACTCAAATAACAATAGAAGATGATGGAGATGGATATCCTAGAGATATTCTGCCTAAAATTGGGGAACCTTATTTAAAAACAAGTAATTCAGAAATAAAATCTAAAACAGGTTTAGGACTTGGATTATTTATTGGTAAAACTTTATTAGAAAAAAATTTTGCTTCATTAAATTTCAGAAACTCCAAAACGAGAAGTGGAGCAGAAGTTATAATTAGTTGGCGAAATTCAGATTTATTTAATATCTAGTGATATTTTTTTTTTGTATCAAAAAGAGAACTTAATTGTGAAATCATAACGTCCCCTAACTCATTAACATCGGTAATCTTAATCGCTTTATCATAATATCTAGATACATCATGACCTATTCCAATTGCCAATACTTCAATATCTGACTTATTTTCAATATATTTAACTATTTTTTTTAGATGTTTTTCAAGGAAATCACCTGAGTTAACAGAAAGAGTTGAGTCATCTACTGGAGCTCCATCTGAAATAACCATTAAAATTTTTCTTTCCTCTTTTCTCTTTTTAATTCTACTATATGCCCATGATATTGCCTCTCCATCAATATTTTCTTTTAGCAGACCCTCTTTAAGCATCAGCCCCAAGTTATTTTTTGCCTGTCTCCAGTGAGTATCTGCACCCTTGTAAATTATATGTCTTAAATCATTTAATCTTCCGGGAGTTTTTGGTTTAGAATTTTTAGCCCATAGTTCTCTTGATTGTCCACCTTTCCAGTTTTTAGTGGTAAAGCCTAAAATTTCAACTTTAACAGAACATCTTTCTAGAGTTCTGGATAAAATATCTGCACAAATTGCAGCTATTGTAATAGGTCTTCCTCTCATTGAACCTGAGTTATCAATTAACAAAGTGACAACAGTATCTTTAAAATCTAAATCTTTCTCTTTTTTAAATGACAAAGAATTGTAAGGATCCATTATTATTCTTGGCAGTTTTGAACTATCAAGCAGTCCTTCCTCTAAATCAAATTCCCACGCCCTGTTTTGTTTTGCTAGTAGCTGTCTTTGTAATTTATTAGCTAGTTTCGTAATAACATCTTGAAAACCTATTAGTTGTTGATCCAAGCTCTTTCTTAATTTATTTGCCTCATCTGCATTTTCTAAGTTTTCTGCTTTAACAATTTCATCAAACTGTGAAGTAAAGACTTTATAATCCAGATCAAGATTATCAATATTCTTTTTCAGAATTTGCTCTGTACTTTGTTCGTCGGTCTCTATTTCTGATAGTTGTTCATCTAAATTAAATTTATCAACTTCATAATCTGCATCCAAAGTTGCCTGGGTTTCCTGATCTTTATTTTCATCTTTAGTGTCTTCATTGTCATTATTTTGATCGTCATTTGATGGATTGTCTTCACCCTGATCTTGATTTTCTTCATTTGTTTCATCTTCTTCACTTTGAAAAATATCCATCTCCTGTAAAATTTGAGAAAAACGAGAGCTATAGGTATTTTGATTTTTAAGATTATCCATTAAAAACTCTCTATGTTTCTCTATAGATTTTTCAAAGTCTTTTTCCCAAAAATTAAGCATTTTTGAGGTTAATGGATTGAGTTTTACATTATGAAAATTTTTTAGCATGTAGAGCTCAAATGCCTCAGTAACACTAACATCCTCTTTAGTTTTCAATTGATCTCTTCGTTTTTGTTTAATTATCTGAGAATAATTTTCAAGAAAATTTTTTTTAATTCCTTTTAACATTTGGCCACCTAAAGCCTCATATCTTATTTTCTCTGCAATATTGTAGAGTGATCTTGAAGAATTATTTCCTGGTAAATTTTTTTGATGAATAGCTTTATTAGAAAATTTTTTTTTTAAAGCCGAAGAGTCTGTCTCTGCTCGTAATTTTATAAAGTCACTAGGATTATTTATAGTGTCAATTTCTATAGAACTTGTATTCTTCGACTTATTTTCTTCAGAAACTTTTCTATTTAAATGAAAATCATCAGAAATAACTTTTGCTGTAGAAGTTAAAGCAATTCTGAATTTTTCTTTTAAGGTACTTTCTCTACTACTCATTTAAATTTGAATATTTATCAATGACTCAGGTAATTCTTCACCAAAACATCTTTGATAATACTCAGCAATAGTATTTTTCTCTATATCATCACATTTATTTAGAAAAGTTACTCTGAAGGCGTAACCAATATCTTTAAAGATCTCTGAATTTTCTGCCCAGTGCATAACAGTTCTTGGACTCATTACTGTTGAAATATCACCTGCAATAAATCCTTTTCGTGTTAAAGAGGCTACTTTTATCATGTTAGAAACAACTTCTTTTCCTTTTGAATTATTTAAGTTTTTGTTTTTAGCTAACACAATATCCATTTCTCTATCAAGACTAAGATAATTAAGTGTAGTAACTATATTCCATCTATCCATTTGACCTTGGTTTATTTGCTGAGTACCATGATAAAGACCACTAGTATCTCCTAGCCCGACAGTATTTGACGTTGCAAATAATCTAAAATATTTATTTTGCTTTATTACCTTATTTTTATCTAACAGTGTAAAATTACCTTCAGCTTCTAAAACTCGCTGAATCACAAACATAACATCAGGCCTTCCTGCATCATATTCGTCAAACACAAGAGCAACTGGATTTTGAATAGACCATGGTAAGATTCCCTCATTAAATTGAGTGACTTGTTTCCCCTCTTTTAAGACAATAGCATCTTTTCCGATTAGATCTATTCGGCTAATATGGCTATCTAGGTTTACACGAATACAGGGCCAATTTAGTCTAGCAGCTATTTGTTCAATATGAGTAGATTTACCTGTACCATGATATCCTTGAACTAAAACCCTTTTATTAAATGAAAATCCAGAAATGATTGCTAGTGTAGTATCTCTGTCAAACTTATAACTTTTATCAATTTCAGGAACATAATCATTTTTTTTTGAAAATGCGTCGACTTCCATCTCCGAGTCTATTCCAAATGTTTGTTTTAAGGAAACTTTGATATCTGGTTTTATGTCAAGATTTGGTGTCAATTTTATCTCTATATGTATTTTTAAGCTGAGTATAAGCCAAAGTAATTAATTTAAGTTTTTCTTCGTATTTTTTATTTCCGGAATTCATATCAGGGTGGAATTTTTTCACAAGTACTTTGAATTTATCCTGTATTTTCTTCCACTTTAGGCCTACGGAAATACCAAGAATACCAAACGCTTTGATATCTTTGTGATCAAATTTAAATTGACGCATATGATCATAATCACCATTTATTTTATCTTTATCTAATTCATCTTTTAAAGTTGTATTCCAAAGAACTTTAAAAAAATTATCTGAAGAGCTGAAACTCTGGGTAGGCTTGTGCCATATCATGTCAGACTTCAAAAAATCCATTACTTGGTCATCATTCATACCTGAAAAGTAGTTCCAATTTTTATTGAATTCTTTTACATGCTCAAGACATAGCATTCTAAATTTTTTACTATTATCTTTTTCAACTGGTGCTTTATATTCACCAATTTCATTACAATTATTCCAGTCACAAATATTTTTCATGATATAATAAATATTAGTTATGGATATAAATGACTTAATTGCAATTGTAAAAAAAAAATTACAAAATCAGATAAATATTAAAAATATTAAAATTGAGGATAAATCATTTCTTCATAAAAATCATGCTGGTAATCAAGAAGGTAAATTTCATTTAAAAATAAGTTTAATCTCAAGTGAACTCAAGACAATGAATAAGATAGAAAGTAATAAGAAAATTTACAAAATTCTAGATAAGGAGATGAAAGAGTCTATTCACTCAATACAAATCTTAATTTCGTAGAAAAATTTTTAAAAATAAGCCTATTTTTTTTTTTGAATACTCTTTATCAATTATTGGAGTTCCAATTTTTTTGAGTAAAACCAGGTTAATATTATTTGATATATTTTTCTTATCTTTTGCCATAAAGCTTAAAATTTTGTTTACATCTTTTGGACTAAAAAATTTACTTGGAGAAGATGGTAAATCAGAATTATCTATATGATCTATTATGGAAAAATAATCTCTTTTATTCATAAATTTTGTCTTAAGACTAAAATTTAACGCAGTTTTCATTCCCAGTATTACAGCTTCTCCATGATTTAGCTTTTTGCTAAATCCTAATGTTGCTTCATAAGCATGCGCAAATGAATGACCAAAATTCAAAATTTTTCTTAAACCCTTTTCTTTTTCGTCTTTTTGAACTACAGCTTTTTTAATTTTACAACTTTCATGAATAGCTTTTTCAAGAAATGGCGAAGTAAGCTTTAAAATTTTATTTTTATTCTTGTTTAAAAAATTATAAAATTTTTTATCCCCAATAATTGAATGTTTTAAAATTTCTCCATATCCACAAACTATCTCTCTCTCAGGCAATGTTTTTAAAAATTCAGTATCAGAAATAACAAGATTGGGCTGATAAAAACTTCCAACTAGATTTTTACCATACTTAGTATTCACACCGGTCTTACCACCAATTGATGAGTCAACTTGGGACAAAAGAGTAGTTGGTATGTTTATAAACTTAAGACCCCTCTTGAAAACACTTGCAGCAAAACCACTTATATCACCTGTAATTCCTCCTCCAATAGATATCAAGCAGTCATCCCTGGAAAAATTTTTATTTAACAAAATTTCTAAAATTTTGTTTATACTATTCATATTCTTATTTAATTCATTGGCTTTAAAATAATGGATATAACTAATTTTACTTTTTAATGATTCTTTTATAATTGAAACAAATTTTTTAGGAATATTACTATCTGCAACTAAAAGATATCTGTTAAAAGTAATTGAGTTAGATTTTAAAATTTGAGAAATATTCGCAGATACTTTTTTTCCAATATAGATAGGATATTTCTGTGTCTTTGTTTTTATATTTAATTTAATTTGTTTCATAAATTTTGATTATTTTATTAACTACTTCATTTTTAGTTAAGTTATCACATTTAATTTCAAACAAAGCTTTTGCATAAACGTTAGAGCGTTTTTGAATTAAATCAATTATTTGATCATCGGATGAGTTTATAGCAAGAGGTCTTTTTTTACTGTTTTTTATTCTTCCTAACAAAATATTATTATTCCAGTTTAACCAAAACGATATATGACTTTGCAAAACTTCTTTTCTAATATTTTCATTCATGAAAGCTCCACCACCAAGAGAAATTACTGAGGAGTGTAGTTTTAAATTTTTTAGCGTTATTTTCTCTTCAACTTTTCTAAAAAAATCCTCACCTTTATCTTCAAACATTTTGCTTATTGTTGTCCCTACTTTATTTTCAATCTCATTATCTATATCTATAAAATTTAATTTTAGTTTTTTTGCAACTAGCATACCTATAGAACTCTTTCCAGATCCCATCATTCCTATAAATACAAGATTTTCTTTTGATTTCATAAGTTTCTTTATTGAAAAAACACAAATATGTCTTAATTTGAAATTATCTAAAGTTATATGCAATTTACTAAAAACACAAGTTCGGGCAAAGCTAGTATTAAAGGAATTGTAATTAAATTAATACTTGGATTGATTGTTGTTATAGGAATTGTATTCTTTATAAATTCATTAGATTTCCCCGCACCTAAAAAAGAAATAGAAAAAATAATTTCAAATGAAAATTTTAAGATTGTTAAATAAGAAATATTTTACAATTTTAATATTTTATTTATTGCCAGGGATAAATACGTTCGCAGAAGATAAACCTGTTGATATCTGGAATTTACAAAAAAAAGAAACAGATATTGTTGTAGAAAACAATGTTTCTGATCAAAACCAAAAGAATAGCACTGGAAGCAGTATTTATGACATGCAATCAAACAAAAAAAATGATCCAATTAAACTAGATCAATATGTTGTGTCGAAAGAAATTAAAATTGTTGGATTGTATGATCCAGCTGAATATGGATTAAGTATCGATATGTGGTCAAATTCCGACGGGTCTAAGTTAAAAAGTCTTTTTGAAAACATAAATAAATATAATCTTTCACAAGATGCTTCGGAAATAATGAATATTTCCATGTTAACAAATGCTTACTATCCAAATCAAAATATAAGTGAGGAAGAGTTTTTAAAAATCAAATCTGATTGGTTAATTAAAAACTCTAATCTAGCCCTAATTGAAGAATATTTGATAAAAAATCAGACTGTTAATTTGCACCCTGAACTAACTAGGTTTTTAGTAGACACTTATTTATCTTACTCAAATGTAAAAAAACCATGTGAAATTTTTTCTAGTATTACTAAACCAATTCAGGATGAATATTTGTCCAAGTTCAATTTATATTGTTTAATTAATTATGGTAAAAATGAAGAGGCTCAATTAATTTTAGATTTGAAAAAAGAACTTGGTTTTCAAGATGATTATTATGAAAATAAAATAAGTTATTTATTTGGATACGTAGAAGAAGCAGATAAAGCAATTTCTGAAAAATCTATTTTAGATTTTCACTTAGCACATAGAACCGATCCTGAATTTTCTTTTGAGCCAAATGTGGATACTCCAAAATTTATTTGGCAATATTTATCTGCATCAAATCTTCTCTTTAACATTAAAGATATAGAAATTACAGATATAGATAAAATTTCTACAATTGAAAAGGCAGTTCATGATAAAAATTATTCAGAAAAAGATTTATTTGAATTTTATAAGAAGTTTCAATTTAATATTAGTCAATTCTTAAACGCACAAGAAGTCTATAAATCCTTATCACCAACAGAAGGCAGAGCACTATTATACCAGCGAATACTTTTAACTGAGGATCAAAATTTAAAGTTAGAGCTGATGAAAACTTTAAAAGATGCATTTAACAAAGATGAAATTGGCAATGCTTTTGATGAAGAATTAAAACGTTTTTTAAGTCAAATCTCAGAAGATGATGTACCTTCAAATTATACAACCTTTTACAATACCTATTCTAAAACTGAGGAATTAAGTGATAAAAAAATTAAATTTAATAATAAAGTTTTGCATCAATCCAAATTAGTAAATTATTTTAACGGAGACTATGCAAAATCCCAGATAGAACAAGAGCTTGAAAAATTTTTAAAGAAGATCAAAAAAGATAAAAAATATTTTTTATCCAAAAAAGATATTATTTTCTTGGAAGCATTAAAGTCTGATGGGGTTCAAATCTCAAAAAAATACGACAGCCTTTATAAGATTAACAAGTCAGAAATGCCTGCAGATATACAGTTAATGATTGAAAACAATGAAATTGGTGCTGCATTGCTTAGGGTAATTGAAGTTATTGGTCCTGAAAAAATTGAAAATTTAGATGAGGATACAGTTTATTTTATTATCAATACACTCAACCAGCTAAATGTTGATTTGATTAGAAATAAACTTTTGTTAAAAGTTCTACCTTTAAAAGTATAAAATTTATAATAAAATAAAACCAAGTATGGCTATAAGAACTATTATTACAGAACCTAATAAATTGCTCAGACAAGTTTCAAAACCAGTAAACCAAGTTGGAAAGGAAGAGCAAAAACTAATGAAAGATATGTTAGAGACTATGTATGCTGCAAACGGAATTGGCCTTGCTGCAATACAAGTTGGAATACCAAAAAGGATTATAGTCATGGATATTTGTAAAGAAGAAAACAAAAAAGAGCCAAGGTATTTTGTAAATCCTGTAATTAAAAATAAAAATCCTTTAAAAGCAACTTATGAAGAAGGATGCCTTTCGGTTCCAAATCAATTTGCAGATATAGATAGACCAAGCAAATGTGAAATAGAGTATTTAGATTATAATGGACAAAAACAATTATTAAAAGCCGAAGGTTTACTTGCTACATGCATACAGCATGAAATGGATCACCTAGAGGGTATATTATTTATCGATTATCTCTCAAAATTAAAAAGATCAATGATAATTAAAAAATTATCAAAATTAAAATCAAGTTCAGCCGAAGTTTAATTCATGGCTAAGAAAATTATTTTTATGGGTACACCCATGTTTGCTGTACCAATTTTAAAATCTCTTTATCAAAATGGATATCCTGTGACATGTGTTTATACTCAACCTCCACAAAAATCACATCGTGGACAAAAAATTAATAAATCACCTGTTCAAGGAATTTCTGAAACTTTAAATTTAGAGTACAGGGCACCATCAAATTTAAAAGAAAATAAAGAAGAATACGAATTTTTTAAATCAGTAGATGCAGATCTAGCAATTGTTGTAGCCTATGGAAAAATTATACCTAAAGAATTTTTAAGTTTAACAAAAAAAGGATTTATAAATATACATGCATCTATCCTACCCTATTGGAGAGGAGCGGCACCCATACAAAGAGCGATAATGAATTTAGATAAAGAAACTGGTGTCAGTATCATGAAAATAGAAGAAAAATTAGACACAGGTCCAGTTTGCAATACCTATAAGATCAATATGGAGAATAATTTTAATTCTACTGAAATTGCTGAAAAGTTATCTTTTATTGCCGCAGAAAAAATTTTAGATAATATCGATGACATACTTGAAGACAAAGCAACTTTCGTGGCTCAAGATCATTCTAAAGCAACTTATGCTACAAAAATTCAAAAGACCGAAGGTTTAATTAATTGGACGAGTAATGCAGAAAATATTATAGGAAAAATAAATGGTTTATATCCAGTCCCAGGAGCTTTTTTTATATCAAGTGGTGAGAGATATAAAATTTTAAAAGCAGAAATTAGCAATGGGATTGGAAATCCGGGACAGGTTCTTAATGACTATTTAGAAATTGCTTGTGGAGATAAGCAATCAATTAAAGTCATGGAGATACAAAGACAAGGAAAAAGGCCTCAAAATATTGGTGAATTTATGCTTGGTTCAAGAATTAGAAAAGGCCATCAGATTTAAATGGTGAGGTATCAAGTTCTCATTGAATATGTTGGAACAAGTTTTAGAGGCTGGCAGATTCAAAAAAAAGGCTCTACTATTCAAGGATTAATTCAACAATATTTATCAAAACTTTTAAAAGAAAAAATAATTCTAAATGGATCTGGCAGAACAGATGCGGGTGTACATGCTTACGCTCAGTCAGCTCACTTTGATTGTCAAAAAAAAATTTTAGATTTAACAAAATTTTTAAAATCAATTAATCATTTTCTTAACAACAAGGGTATAGCAATTACTCAAATTAAAAAAAGAAGTGAAAAATTTCACTCACGATTTTCTGCCAAACAAAGAATTTATAGATATATAATTTTTAACCAAATAAGTGCTCCTGTAATTGAAAGTGGAAGAGGGTGGCATGTGAGAAAAATACTAGATGTTGATTTAATGAAAAAAGGAGCAAAAAAATTATTGGGGACGAATGACTATTCAGTATTTAGATCATCAAGTTGTCACGCCAAAAGTCCAATTAGAACAATTAAATCAATTAAAATAAGAGCATTAAAAAATAAAATTGAAATAGAATTTAAGTCACAATCATTTTTACAACAGCAAGTAAGATCTATGGTAGGTTGTCTAAAATATTTGGGTGAGAAAAAATGGAATTTAAAAACTTTTGACAAAGTATTTAAATCTAAAAAAAGAGTACTGTGTGCTCCACCAGCACCACCTGAAGGGCTTTTTTTATATAGAGTTATTTATTAATTTTTTCTTATTACTCATAGTAAACTTTTTATTTATTCTCCATCTAGACTCAGCTCTCACTATATAGCCACAACAGTTTTTAGATTTGCATTTACATGGAAATTGTTTGTAATTTTCATCGTAACCAAATCCATAATCACAAGTAAATTCTTCACCTTTTTTAATGTCTCTTATTGCTTTAACCCAAATTTTTAGTCCTTTACCATCATAGTCACAATTGTTATCGCATGAATGATTAATTAAACCTGCAGTATTCCATGGAAAATCTCCATCAAGATCGTATCTTTTATTTATAGTAAATAAATAAATGGGTTTACCATTATCGTATTTATCAGATTCTTCAGTTTGTTTTTTTGTGATCAATTTACCGATGTAATTAATTACCTTAGTTCCAGCTTTAATATCTTTTGTTGCGTAAAGTCCTCTTCCTTTTTTATCTATGGCTGACTTTTTAATTTTGTACAATTTCATTTAGATCGTGTTTAGATAGTTATATTAAATTATCAATTAAATTCTATGAGAGCATCAACATGTCTTTTGGTGCTTTCTTGCAAAGCTTTAATATCATATCCACCCTCAAGTATTGATACAACATTTCCATTACAAAATGATTTTGAGATCTCTAATGTTCTTTTGGTAATTTTATAAAAATCTTCAGAACTAAGCCGCAGTTGAGCCAAAGGATCATCAATGTGTGCGTCAAAACCTGCAGAAAACAACAAGAATTCAGGCCTAAACTCTCTTACTTTATTTAAGACATTTTCGTAAGCGTTTAAATATTCTGCTGCAGATGTTCCAGCTTCAAGGGGGATATTTAATACGTTATTAAAATCACCTTTTTCTTTTTCAGAGCCAGATCCTGGATAATAAGGATACTGATGAGTAGAAATAAATAAAACTTTTTCGTTATCATAAAAAATGTCTTGCGTACCGTTTCCGTGGTGAACATCAAAATCAATAATTGCGATTTTGTTATATTTGTATTTTTCAATTAAGTAATTTGCCCCAACAGCAATATTATTATAGATACAAAAACCCATTGCCTTTTCTTTTTCAGCATGGTGTCCAGGAGGTCTTACTGCACAAAATGCATTTTTAAACTCTTTTTTCTGCACGCCATCAATTGCAGTTATAATTGAGCCTACAGCATCCTTAGAAGCATCTTTGCTACCAGGAGAAACTACGGTGTCTCCGTCAAGAAAATTATATCCTTTTTTTGGAAAAGATTTATCAACTTGATCTATATAATTTGCAGTATG